>NZ_JBVHDS010000003.1:500796-563546 GCF_055563255.1 Streptomyces sp. NPDC002958
ACGGACAAGGGTTCCAGCATCGACGCCTGACCTCGGCGGACGGCCCGGCGGCCCGGTGGCCGTCCGGCCGGGCGGGAACAACCGGCACCGGTCGGGGCGCGCAACTGTTCGTTGCCCGCCCCGGCCGGTTCTTTCACGGTGGAGAGCTCCCCGGTCCGCGGGAGCGGCGGTCGACTGGCAGCGCTCGCATCACGTGCAGGCCCGGTGGCTGCGGTGCGACTGCCGTCACCAACCCCGGGCGCGCCACTGCGGCAGCTGCGGACGCTCGTCGCCGAGCGTGGTGTCGTGACCGTGGCCCGGATAGACCCATGTCTCGTCGGGCAGCTGATCGAAGAGCTTGGTCTCCACATCGTGGAGCAGGTTCGCGAAGGCCTCGGGATCGTTGTGCGTATTGCCGACGCCGCCCGGGAAGAGGCAGTCCCCGGTGAACAGATGCGGGGCGCCGTGCGGGTCGTCGTAGACCAGCGCGATGGAGCCCGGGGTGTGACCGGCGAGGTGACGGGCGGTCAGGGCGACCCGGCCCACCCGGATCGTGCCGTTGTCGTCGACCAGGACATCGGTCGGGACCGGGATGCCCTCGGCGTCGTACCGCCCGGCGTACGTACGCGCGCCGGTGGCCGCCACCACCTCGGCGAGCGCCTGCCAGTGGTCGCCGTGCCTATGGGTGGTGACGACGGACGCGATGCCGTCGTCACCGATCAGCCGCAGCAGGGTCCCGGCCTCGTTGGCCGCGTCGATCAGGAGCTGCTCGCCGGTGGCCCGGCAACGCAGCAGATAGGCGTTGTTGTTCATCGGGCCGACGGCGACCTTGGAGATCATCAGATCCGTCAACTCGTGAACATCCGCACGTCCGCCGACCTTGACCGCTCCGCTGTACGTCATACGTCTCAGCCTATAGCGGGGGCAGCACGGGGAGGGGGCCGCCTTCGACGGTCAGGGCCGACCCGTCGCGGCGCCCGCAGAGCCAGCCGAGCAGCTCGGGGGCCGGGCCGCGGACCACGACAGGACTGCCCTCGGCGCCGCCGCCCGTCGTCCAGAACCGGCCGTCGTCGGCGGCCACGTCCGTGGACACCACATCGGGGTGCCCGTCGAACCGCTCGACGAGGAAATCGATCTCCCGCGCAACGAACTCGTCCGGCAGATCCTCCAGCTCGTAACCGATCCCCAGGTCGACATGGTGCAGTTCGACCTCGACGCGGCGGCGGAAGGGGACCCGGGAGGCCGAGTCGGTCACGCCGTTGCGCAACGTGACCGTGCGGGACCAGTCGGCCGGGGCCGAGGCGGCGTCGACGAAGCGGGCCGCGCTCTCGACCAGGTCGGTCAGCTGCTCGGCCTTCGGCCGGGGTGCGTCGCGCTCGATGTCGCGGTTGCGGGTTTCGCTGTCTGCGTACATGGGCCGACCCTGGAGAACATTTGTGAGCGCGTCGGCGTTACGAGAGAGGTGCGCAACGACATGGCCGCGGCTCCAGCCCGGCAATCGCGACGGCTGGGCGAGTGCGGCGTCGTCCAATTTCTCGGTGGCGCTGAGCAGTCGCCCGGTCGCTTCCTGTACGGCATCCAGGTCGTGCGCGTGATCAATCATGAGGCTGAGCCTAGCCTCGCCACTCATTCGGGTGAAGGAGTCTCCGGCCGTCCATAAATCGAATGCGCGTGCTATACGCTCGGACTCGAAAGCTTCGTACATCGCTGTGGCGCCCCCCATACCCTGGGACAGGGGCTCAGTTCCCCCACTTCTCTCTAGAAAGGTGCGGACCGGCGTGGCCGACCGTCTCATCGTCCGTGGCGCGCGCGAGCACAACCTCAAGAACGTCTCGCTCGACCTTCCCCGCGACTCCCTCATCGTCTTCACCGGGCTTTCCGGGTCGGGTAAGTCGTCCCTCGCGTTCGACACGATTTTTGCCGAGGGCCAGCGGCGCTATGTGGAGTCCCTCTCCTCGTACGCCCGCCAGTTCCTCGGCCAGATGGACAAGCCGGACGTCGACTTCATCGAGGGCCTCTCGCCCGCCGTCTCCATCGACCAGAAGTCGACCTCGCGCAACCCGCGCTCGACGGTCGGCACCATCACCGAGGTCTACGACTACCTCAGGCTGCTCTTCGCCCGGATCGGCAAGCCGCACTGCCCCGAGTGCGGCCGGCCCATCTCGCGCCAGTCGCCGCAGGCCATCGTCGACAAGGTGCTCGGCCTTCCCGAGGGCAGCCGTTTCCAGGTGCTCTCGCCGCTGGTGCGCGAGCGCAAGGGCGAGTTCGTCGACCTCTTCGCCGATCTGCAGACCAAGGGCTACAGCAGGGCCCGGGTCGACGGCGAGACCATTCACCTCTCCGAGCCGCCCAAGCTGAAGAAGCAGGAGAAGCACACCATCGAGGTGGTCATCGACCGTCTCACGGTGAAGGACAGCGCCAAGCGCCGGCTGACCGACTCGGTGGAGACCGCGCTCGGGCTCTCCGGCGGCATGGTCGTGCTCGACTTCGTCGACCTCCCCGAGGACGACCCCGAGCGTGAGCGGATGTACTCCGAGCACCTCTACTGCCCGTACGACGACCTCTCCTTCGAGGAGCTGGAGCCCCGCTCCTTCTCCTTCAACTCGCCCTTCGGCGCCTGCCCCGACTGCACGGGTATCGGTACGCGGATGGAGGTCGACCCGGAGCTGATCGTCCCCGACGTGGAGAAGTCGCTGGACGAGGGCGCGATCCACCCCTGGTCGCACGGCCACGTCAAGGATTATTTCGGCCGGCAGATCAGCGCGCTCGCCGCAGCCCTCGGATTCCGTACGGACATCCCGTGGGCCGGGCTGCCGCAGCGCGCCAAGAAGGCCCTGCTCCACGGCCACAAGATCCAGACCGAGGTCCGCTACCGCAACCGCTACGGGCGCGAGCGCGCCTACACCACCCCCGCCTTCGAAGGCGCGGTGCAGTTCGTCAAGCGGCGGCACTCCGAGGCCGAGAGCGACTCCAGCCGGGAGCGCTTCGAGGGCTATATGCGTGAGGTGCCCTGCCCGACCTGTGAGGGCACCAGGCTCAAGCCGATCGTCCTCGCGGTGACGGTGATGGAGAAGTCCATCGCCGAGGTCTCCTCGATGTCGATCAGCGAGTGCGCCGATTTCCTCGGCCGGATGAAGCTGAACGCCCGCGACAAGAAGATCGCCGAACGGGTGCTGAAGGAGGTCAACGAGCGGCTGAGGTTCCTGGTCGACGTCGGCCTCGACTACCTCTCGCTGAACCGCGCGGCGGGCACCCTGTCCGGCGGCGAGGCCCAGCGCATCCGGCTGGCCACGCAGATCGGCTCCGGCCTGGTCGGCGTGCTCTACGTGCTGGACGAGCCTTCCATCGGACTGCACCAGCGGGACAACCACCGGCTGATCGAGACCCTGGTCCGGCTCCGTGACATGGGCAACACGCTCATCGTCGTCGAGCACGACGAGGACACCATCAAGGTTGCCGACTGGGTCGTCGACATCGGCCCCGGCGCGGGTGAGCACGGCGGCAAGGTGGTCCACTCCGGATCGCTCAAGGAGCTGCTGGGCAACGGCGAGTCGATCACCGGCCAGTATCTGACCGGCAAGAAGTCGATCGCGATGCCCGACATCCGGCGCCCCGTCGACCCGACGCGCAGGCTCACGGTGCACGGTGCCCGGGAGAACAACCTCCAGGACATCAATGTCTCTTTCCCGCTCGGCGTGCTCACGGCCGTCACAGGTGTCTCGGGCTCCGGGAAGTCGACGCTGGTCAACGACATCCTCTACACCCACCTGGCACGCGAGTTGAACGGCGCCAAGTCCGTCCCCGGCCGGCACACCCGGGTCGACGGGGACGACCAGGTCGACAAGGTGGTGCACGTCGACCAGTCGCCCATCGGACGTACGCCCCGGTCCAACCCGGCCACGTACACCGGCGTCTTCGACCACGTCCGCAAGCTGTTCGCGGAGACGATGGAGGCGAAGGTGCGCGGCTATCTGCCGGGCCGCTTCTCCTTCAACGTCAAGGGCGGCCGCTGCGAGAACTGCTCCGGCGACGGCACCATCAAGATCGAGATGAACTTCCTGCCGGATGTGTATGTCCCGTGCGAGGTCTGCCACGGTGCGCGTTACAACCGGGAGACGCTGGAGGTCCACTACAAAGGCAAGTCCATCGCCGAGGTGTTGGACATGCCGATCGAGGAGGGCCTGGAGTTCTTCGAGGCCGTCCCCACGATCGCCCGCCACCTGCGCACGCTCCACGAGGTCGGCCTCGGATACGTCAGGCTCGGCCAGTCCGCGCCGACACTCTCCGGCGGTGAGGCACAGCGTGTGAAGCTCGCGAGCGAGCTGCAGAAGCGCTCCACCGGCCGCACGGTCTACGTCCTGGACGAGCCGACGACGGGTCTGCACTTCGAGGACATCAACAAGCTCATCAAGGTGCTCTCCGGGCTGGTCGACAAGGGCAACTCGGTGATCGTCATCGAGCACAACCTCGATGTGATCAAGACCGCGGACTGGGTTATCGACATGGGCCCCGAAGGGGGCAACGGCGGCGGTCTGGTCATCGCCGAGGGAACCCCGGAGCAGGTCGCCGGGATTCCGGCCAGCCACACCGGCAAGTTCCTCCAAGGCATCCTGGACCCGGACCGGGTGAGCGAAGCCACGGTGCCCGCGGCCCGCAAGCCGGTGCGGAAGGTGGCTGCGAAGAAGGCGGTCGCCGCGAAGTCGGCCCCGGTCAGAAAGACGGCCACGGCCAGGACGAGCGTGGGCCAGGCCGTCAAGTCCGCCACGGCCAAGACCGCCAAGACGGCTGCGGCCAAGAAGCCCGCGGCGAAGAAGACGACCGGCTCGCGCAAGGCCTGACGGCCCCGCGCCGAAGCGGCGGCCCCGTAAGCCGGGGCCGCCGCTTCTGTCGGTTCGCAGTACCCGCACCAGGCGGTACCAGGCACCCCATACCAAGCGCACACCAAGCGTCCCCACCCCCCTGACCAGGGACAATCGGCCTTGGGTGGCCCGGCCGTCGGAACTCCGATCTCCGCCGGTATCGTCGGTTCTGTCACCGATGGCTCTGATACCCGCGGTACCCCCGGTACTCCCGGTGTCTCAGTAGCCCCTGGTACCCCTTGCCCCCCTCTGAACAGTGGAGACCCGCATGCCCGGCCAGCCCGCCGCCCGCCGTACTGTGCTGAAGGGCGCCGCGCTCGCCGGCGTCGCCGGGCTGGGAACGGCCGCCTGCTCGACCGAATCGAAGCTCGGCCACGCCGAGACGCCGACGCCGACCGCCCCCGTCGAGCTCGGCGCTGCGGAAGAGGTGCCGGTCGGCGGATCCAAGCTCTACCGCGAGCAGCGGGTCATTGTCAGCTGCCCGGCCAAGGGCCAGTACAAGGCGTTCAGCGCCCAGTGCACGCACGCGGGCTGCCTGCTGGACAAGGTCGAGGACAACGTGGGGAACTGCCCCTGTCACGGCAGCCACTTCGACACGACGACCGGCAAGGCGATGCGCGGCCCGGCGACCGTGCCGCTGCCCTCGGTCCCGGTCAAGGTCGAGGGCGGAAAGCTCGTCGCGGGCCCCGACGCCTGACACCCGGCCGAGGCCGGACTCACTCCCAGTCCCAGTCGATCCGAGCAGGCCGCACTGTCACTGCCCGCAAGTAGGGTGGGACACATGGCAGACCCCTCCAGTTACCGCCCCAAGCCGGGACAGATCCCCGACTCCCCGGGGGTCTACAAATTCCGCGACGAACACCGTCGGGTGATCTACGTCGGAAAGGCCAAGAGCCTGCGCCAGCGCCTGGCCAATTACTTCCAGCACCTGGCCGCGCTCCACCCGCGTACGCGCACGATGGTCACCACGGCCGCCTCGGTGGAGTGGACCGTCGTCTCCACGGAGGTCGAGGCGCTCCAGCTGGAGTACTCCTGGATCAAGGAGTTCGACCCCCGGTTCAACGTCAAGTACCGCGACGACAAGAGCTATCCGTATCTTGCGGTCACGCTCAACGAGGAGTTCCCGCGCGTCCAGGTCATGCGCGGAGCGAAGAGGAAGGGCGTGCGCTACTTCGGTCCGTACGGGCACGCCTGGGCGATCCGTGAGACGGTCGACCTGATGCTGCGGGTCTTCCCGGTGCGTACGTGCTCCGCAGGCGTCTTCAAGAACGCCGCCAGGACCGGCCGCCCGTGCCTCCTTGGCTACATCGGCAAGTGCTCGGCTCCCTGCGTCGGCCGGGTCACCCCCGAGGAACACCGCGAACTGGCGGGCGACTTCTGCGACTTCATGGCCGGGCGCACCGGCACGTACATCCGCCGTCTGGAGAAGGACATGATGGCGGCGGCCGAAGAGATGGAGTACGAGCGGGCGGCCCGGCTCCGTGATGATGCGGAGGCCCTCAGGCGGGCCATGGAGAAGAGCGCCGTCGTCCTCGCCGACGCCACCGACGCCGACCTGATCGCGGTCGCCGAGGACGAGCTCGAAGCCGCTGTCCAGATCTTCCATGTGCGCGGCGGCCGGGTGCGCGGTCAGCGCGGCTGGGTCACCGACAAGGTCGAGAACGTCGACACCTCGGGCCTGGTCGAGCACGCCCTGCAGCAGCTGTACGGCGAGGAGACGGGCGACTCCGTCCCCAAGGAGGTCCTCGTACCGGCCCTCCCGGAGGACCCCGACGCGGTCTCCCAGTGGCTCGCCGACCGCCGGGGCTCCCACGTCAGCCTGCGCATCCCGCAGCGCGGCGACAAGAAGGACCTGATGGCGACGGTCCAGCGCAATGCCCAGCAGGCCCTGGGGCTGCACAAGACCAAGCGCGCCTCCGACCTGACGACCCGCTCCCGCGCCCTGGAGGAGATCGCCGAGGCGCTCGGCCTCTATACGGCCCCGCTGCGGATCGAGTGCTTCGACATCTCTCATCTCCAGGGCGACGACGTGGTCGCTTCCATGGTCGTCTTCGAGGACGGGCTGGCCCGCAAGAGCGAGTACCGCCGCTTCCAGATCAAGGGCTTCGAGGGCCAGGACGATGTCCGGTCGATGCACGAGGTGATCGGCCGCCGCTTCAAGCGGTACCTCCAGGAGAAGGAGCGGACGGGGGAGTGGGAGGAGCCCTCCGCCCCGACGGGCCCCGCCCCGAACACCATGTCCGTACCGGGTGCCACCCCCGATCCGGACACCATGCCTGCCCCGAACACCATGTCCGTCCCGGAAACCACCCCTGTCCCGGACCCCACCCCCGATCCGGATGCCGAGCCCCGTGAGGACGACGGCCGTCCCAAGCGGTTCGCCTATCCGCCGCAGCTCGTAGTGGTCGACGGTGGCCAGCCGCAGGTCGCTGCGGCCAAGCGGGCCCTCGACGAGCTCGGGATCGACGACATCGCCGTCTGCGGCCTCGCCAAGCGCCTCGAAGAGGTCTGGCTGCCCGATGACGACGACCCCGTAGTCCTGCCCCGCTCCAGCGAGGGCCTCTACCTTCTCCAGCGCGTCCGTGACGAGGCCCACCGCTTCGCGATCACGTATCAGCGCGCCAAGCGGGCCAAGCGCATCCGGTCCAGCCCCCTGGATGCCGTCGCCGGCCTCGGCGAGACCCGGAAACAGGCGTTGATCAAGCATTTCGGCTCCGTGAAGAAGCTGAAGCAGGCGACAATCGACGAGATCTGCGAGGTTCCGGGGATAGGCCGCAGGACGGCGGAATCAGTGGCTTTCGCCCTGGCCGCGGCCGCCCCGGCCACGCCCGCCGTGAACACGGCGACAGGAGAGATCATTGAAGAAGATGACGGGGGCAGCACGAATGACTGAGCACGAACGCGAACACGAAGTCGAGCACGACAGCACCAACCGAGCAGACGGAGCAGGACACGTGAGTACGGGCACCACGATCGAGACGGGTGACGGGAACGCGGCCATCCCCGAACTGGTGATCATCTCGGGGATGTCGGGCGCCGGGCGCAGCACCGCGGCCAAATGTCTGGAGGACCTCGGCTGGTTCGTCGTCGACAACCTGCCGCCCGCCCTGATCCCCACCATGGTCGAGCTCGGCGCCCGCTCGCAGGGCAACGTGGCCCGGATCGCCGTCGTCGTCGACGTGCGGGGCCGCCGCTTCTTCGACAACCTCCGCGAGTCACTCGCCGACCTGGAGGCCAAGCACGTCACCCGGCGCATCGTGTTCCTGGAGTCCTCCGACGAGGCCCTGGTCCGCCGCTTCGAGTCGGTCCGCCGCCCGCACCCCCTCCAGGGCGACGGCCGGATCGTCGACGGCATCGCCGCCGAGCGCGACCTGCTGCGCGAACTGCGCGGCGATGCCGACCTGGTGATCGACACCTCCAGCCTCAATGTGCACGAACTGCGCGCCAAGATGGATGCCCAGTTCGCCGGCGACGAGGAGCCGGAGCTGCGCGCCACGGTGATGTCGTTCGGCTTCAAGTACGGCCTGCCGGTCGACGCCGACCTGGTGGTCGACTGCCGCTTCCTGCCCAACCCGCACTGGGTCCCCGAGCTGCGCCCGTTCACCGGGCTCAACGAGGAGGTCTCCGCCTACGTCTTCGACCAGCCCGGCGCCAAGGAATTCCTCAACCAGTACACGGAGCTGCTCCAGCTCATCGCCGCCGGGTACCGCCGCGAGGGCAAGCGCTATGTGACCATTGCCGTCGGCTGCACCGGCGGCAAGCACCGTTCGGTCGCCATGTCCGAGAAGCTGGCGGCCCGGCTCGCGACCGAAGGCATCGAGACCGTCCTCGTCCACCGGGACATGGGGCGCGAGTGACCAGCCGCAATCTGCGCCTGCGGCGGCTGCGCAGAGCCACCTCCGCGTTGCCCGGCCGCAAGCGCGGCGCACAGCCCAAGGTCGTCGCCCTCGGCGGCGGCATGGGCCTGTCCGCGTCGCTCGCGTCGCTCCGCCGGATCACCGGCGATCTCACCGCCGTGGTCACCGTCGCCGACGACGGCGGCTCCAGCGGCCGGCTCCGCGAGGAGCTCGGAGTACTGCCGCCCGGCGATCTGCGCAAGGCGCTCGCCGCCCTGTGTGGCGACGACGACTGGGGCCAGACCTGGGCCCGGGTGATCCAGCACCGCTTCCAGTCCAAGGGCGATCTGCACGAGCACGCGGTCGGCAATCTGCTGATCGTCGCCCTCTGGGAGCAGCTCGGCGACCATGTCCAGGCCCTGGACCTGGTCGGCAAGCTTCTCGGGGCGCACGGCCGGGTGCTGCCCATGTCCGCCGTGCCGCTCGAGCTCCAGGCACTCGTACGGGGACATGACCCGGCCCGCCCGGACGACGTGGACACGGTGCGCGGCCAGGCCACCGTGGCGCTCACCCCGGGCGAGGTGCAGTCCGTCCACCTCGTCCCGCACGACCCGCCGGCCGTTCCCGAGGCCGTCGCCGCCGTCCTGGACGCCGACTGGGTGGTGCTCGGCCCGGGGTCCTGGTTCTCCTCCGTGATCCCGCATCTGCTCGTCCCGGAACTGCTCGACGCGCTCGTCGAGACCAAGGCCCGCAAGGTGCTGTCGCTCAATCTCGCACCGCAACCCGGTGAAACTGATGGCTTCTCTCCGCAGCGTCATTTGGAGGTTTTGGGACGACACGCCCCTAAACTCGCCATGGACGTGGTGCTGGCCGACGAAGCCGCCGTGCCCGATCGCGAGTCCCTGGCCCAAGCCGCCAAGCGGCTCGGTGCCGCGGTCGAGCTGGCGCCGGTGGCCTCACCCGACGGCGTTCCGATTCATGATCCGGAGCTGTTGGCCGCCGCGTACGACCGTATTTTTCGGATGCATGGAAGGATCGGCCCATGGCGATGACGCCGGCGGTGAAGGACGAAATCTCTCGGCTTCCCGTGACCCGGACCTGCTGCAGGAAGGCAGAAGTCTCGGCGATTCTTCGGTTCGCGGGTGGGCTGCACCTGGTGAGCGGTCGGATTGTGATCGAGGCGGAGCTGGACACCGCAATGGCGGCGCGCCGGCTGAAGCGGGACATCCTCGAGATCTTCGGGCACAGCTCGGAGCTGATCGTGATGGCGCCCGGAGGTCTGCGGCGCGGCTCCCGCTATGTCGTACGGGTGGTGGCGGGCGGCGATCAGCTGGCCCGCCAGACCGGCCTGGTGGACGGCCGTGGTCGTCCCATCCGCGGCCTGCCCCCGCAGGTGGTCTCGGGGGCCACCTGCGATGCCGAGGCCGCCTGGCGCGGGGCCTTCCTGGCCCATGGCTCGCTCACCGAGCCGGGCCGCTCCTCCTCGCTGGAGGTGACCTGCCCGGGCCCGGAGGCGGCGCTCGCGCTGGTCGGCGCGGCCCGCAGGCTCTCCATCGCGGCGAAGGCCCGCGAGGTGCGCGGGGTGGACCGGGTCGTCGTCCGTGACGGCGACGCGATCGGCGCCCTGCTCACCCGGCTCGGCGCCCATGACTCGGTGCTGGCCTGGGAGGAGCGGCGGATGCGCCGCGAGGTCCGCGCCACCGCCAACAGGCTCGCCAACTTCGACGACGCCAACCTGCGCCGTTCCGCGCGGGCCGCGGTCGCCGCGGGCGCCCGGGTGGGGCGTGCGCTGGAGATCCTGGGCGAGGAGGTGCCCGAGCATCTCGCGGCGGCCGGACGGCTGCGCATGGAGCACAAGCAGGCGTCCCTGGAGGAGCTGGGCGCGCTCGCCGACCCGCCGCTGACCAAGGACGCGGTCGCCGGCCGGATCCGTCGGCTGCTGGCGATGGCCGACAAGCGGGCCCAGGACCTGGGTATCCCGGGCACGGAATCCACCCTCAGCGAGGAACTCGCCGACGGCCTGGTGGGCTGAGGCGCGACCGCCATGAAGTCGGCCAAATGCAGAACGCACGGCATTCCCAGAGGTGTTGACGCTCCGTAATCGTCGCTGCGTGTGCGGCCAAGTATTCGAAGGCCCGTACTCCTATCGAGGAGGACGGGCCTCGGCGGTTCTTACGGCCCCGCTCGATGTCACCCCGGGGCGGTCGGAGAGGTAGGGTCGGAGGCGGTCGGGGACATCTCATACATCTGGCCGGGGTGGAAACCCCGCGTACCTAACGAGGAGATCGGTTCGTGACGATCCGCGTAGGCATCAACGGCTTTGGCCGCATCGGTCGTAACTACTTCCGCGCGCTGCTGGAGCAAGGTGCGGACATCGAGATTGTGGCTGTCAACGACCTGGGTGACACCGCGACCACGGCACACCTTCTGAAGTACGACACGATCCTGGGCCGTCTCAAGGCCGAGGTCAGCCACACCGCCGACAGCATCACCGTCGACGGCCACACCATCAAGGTGCTCTCCGAGCGCAACCCGGCCGACATCCCCTGGGGTGAGCTGGGCGTCGACATCGTCATCGAGTCGACCGGCATCTTCACCAAGAAGGCCGACGCCGAGAAGCACCTCGCGGGTGGCGCCAAGAAGGTCCTCATCTCGGCCCCGGCCAAGAACGAGGACATCACCATCGTGATGGGGGTCAACGAGGAGAAGTACGACGCGGCCAACCACCACGTCATCTCCAACGCCTCCTGCACCACCAACTGTGTCGCGCCGATGGCCAAGGTTCTGGACGAGCACTTCGGCATCGTCAAGGGCCTCATGACGACGGTCCACGCGTACACGAACGACCAGCGCATCCTGGACTTCCCGCACTCCGACCTGCGTCGCGCCCGCGCCGCCGCGGAAAACATCATCCCGACCACGACCGGTGCCGCCAAGGCCACCGCTCTGGTGCTCCCGCAGCTCAAGGGCAAGCTCGACGGTATCGCGATGCGCGTCCCGGTCCCGACCGGCTCGGTCACCGACCTGGTCATCACGCTGGAGCGCGAGGTCACCCGCGACGAGGTCAACGCCGCCTTCCAGAAGGCCGCCGAGGAAGGCCCGCTCAAGGGCAAGCTGTTCTACACCGAGGACCCGATCGTGTCCTCGGACATCGTCTCGGACCCGGCCTCCTGCACCTTCGACTCCCTGCTGACCATGGCAGAGGGCGCGCAGGTCAAGGTCATCGGCTGGTACGACAACGAGTGGGGCTACTCCAACCGTCTCGTCGACCTGACCGTCTTCGTCGGCAGCCAGCTCTGACCTTCGAATCGGCAGGCACCTCGATGTGAGCACGGGGCTCGGACGGCGCAACGCAGCGCTGTTCGAGCCCCGTTGCATGCTCTTTCGTCCCTCCAAGGAGTCCAGTAAAGATGAAGACGATCGACGAACTTCTCGCCGAAGGGGTCACCGGCAAGCGCGTATTCGTCCGCGCCGACCTCAACGTGCCGCTGAGCGGCACCACCATCACCGACGACGGCCGCATCCGCGCCGTCCAGCCGACCGTGGAGAAACTCGCCGCAGCCGGTGCGCGGGTCATCGTCGCCTCGCACCTGGGACGCCCCAAGGGCGCCCCGGACCCCACCTTCTCCCTGGCGCCCGCCGCAGCCCGCCTCGGCGAGCTCATCGGCGCCGACGTGGCCTTCGCGACCGACACGGTCGGCGAGTCCGCCCGCGCCACGGTCGCCGCGCTCACCGACGGCAGGGTCGCCGTCATCGAGAACCTCCGCTTCAACCCCGGTGAGACGTCGAAGGACGACGCCGAACGCGGCGCCTTCGCCGACCGGCTCGCCGAGCTCGCCGATGTGTACGTGGGCGACGGCTTCGGAGCCGTGCACCGCAAGCACGCCTCGGTCTTCGACCTCCCGGCCCGGCTGCCGCACGCCGCCGGCGACCTGATCGCCACCGAGGTCGGCGTCCTGAAGAAGCTCACCGAGAACGTCGAGCGTCCGTACGCCGTCGTACTCGGCGGCTCCAAGGTCTCCGACAAGCTCGGTGTCATCGACCATCTGCTGGAGCGCGCCGACCGCATCCTCATCGGCGGCGGCATGGCGTACACCTTCCTCAAGGCCCAGGGCCACGAGGTCGGCAGTTCCCTCCTCCAGGAGGACCAGATCCCGGCGGTGCTGGAGTACCTCAAGCGTGCCGAGGAGAAGGGCGTGGAGTTCGTGCTCCCCGTCGACGTCGTGGTCTCCGAGCAGTTCCCGGACCTGAAGACCAAGGCCCCGACCCGGCACCGCACCGTGCCCGCGGACGCGATCCCGGCCGGTTTCATGGGTCTGGACAACGGCCCCGAGACCAACAAGCTGTATGCCTCGAAGCTCGCCGACGCCGTCACCGTCTTCTGGAACGGCCCCATGGGTGTCTTCGAGCACCCCGACTACGCCGAGGGCACCCGGGCGGTCGCCCAGGCCCTCGTCGACTCCTCGGGCTTCAGTGTCGTCGGCGGTGGCGACTCCGCCGCCGCCGTCCGCATCCTGGGCTTCGACGAGAACGCATTCGGACACATCTCGACCGGTGGCGGTGCCAGCCTCGAATACCTCGAGGGCAAGACGCTTCCCGGCCTCGCCGCACTGGAGGACTGACCTTTCATGACCACCCGTACCCCGCTGATGGCGGGCAACTGGAAGATGAACCTCAACCACCTCGAGGCCATCGCACACGTCCAGAAGCTCGCCTTCGCCCTGGCCGACAAGGACTACGACGCCGTCGAGGTCGCCGTCCTGCCGCCCTTCATCGACCTGCGCTCCGTGCAGACGCTGGTCGACGGCGACAAACTGAAGATCAAATACGGCGCCCAGGACATCTCGGCGCACGACTCCGGCGCCTACACCGGTGAGATCTCCGGCCCCATGCTCGCCAAGCTGAAGTGCACCTATGTCGCCGTCGGCCACAGCGAGCGCCGTCAGTACCATGGCGAGAGCGACGAGATCTGCAACGCCAAGGTGAAGGCCGCCTACAAGCACGGCCTGACCCCGATCCTCTGCGTCGGCGAGGAGCTGGAGGTCCGTGAGGCGGGCAACCACGTCGCGCACACGCTCGCGCAGGTCGACGGCGGTCTCAAGGACATTCCTGCCGAGCAGGCCGAGTCGATCGTGATCGCGTACGAGCCGGTCTGGGCGATCGGGACCGGCAAGGTCTGCGGCGCCGACGACGCCCAGGAGGTCTGCGGGGCGATCCGCAGCCGCCTCGCCGAGCTGTACTCCCAGGAGCTGGCAGACAAGGTCCGCATCCAGTACGGCGGCTCCGTGAAGTCCGGGAACGTCGCCGACATCATGTCGAAGCCCGATGTGGACGGAGCTCTGGTCGGCGGCGCCGCACTGGACGCCGACGAGTTCGTCAAGATCGTCCGCTTCCGCGACCAGTGAGTATGCGGTAGCGCGGATCCGTCGTACCCTTGCGGGGGCCGAGGAGGGTAGCCTCTCGGCCCCCGCTGTTCGCACATGCAGTCCAGAGAATTCCGGAAAGTAGGGACCAGCCGTGATTTTGGCGTTCGAGATCGCCCTGATCGTTTTCAGCCTGCTGCTGATGCTGCTGGTGCTGATGCACAAGGGAAAGGGCGGCGGTCTCTCCGACATGTTCGGTGGCGGCATGCAGTCGTCCGTGGGCGGCTCCTCGGTCGCCGAGCGGAACCTCGACCGGATCACCGTGTTCGTCGGTCTGGGCTGGTTCGCGTGCATCGTTGTGCTTGGTCTGCTGATCAAGCTGGAAAACTGACCCGTCGTACGCGATTCCCGGTGAGGGTGTAACTCCTTTCACTGGACGCGCGTTGGGCCTTACGTAGACTGGGGCATCTTCGAGCACCATCACGCAGGGAGTTACGACCGTGGCAAGTGGCAACGCGATTCGGGGAAGCCGGGTCGGAGCGGGGCCGATGGGGGAGGCCGAGCGGGGCGAGTCCGCGCCGCGCCTTCGCATCTCCTTCTGGTGCTCGAACGGGCACGAGACGCAGCCGAGCTTCGCCAGTGACGCGCAGGTACCGGAGACTTGGGACTGCCCGCGCTGTGGTTTCCCGGCCGGCCAGGACCGGGACAGTCCGCCGGACCCGCCGCGCACCGAACCGTACAAGACGCATCTCGCGTACGTACGTGAGCGGCGTAGCGATGCGGACGGCGAGGCCATTCTCGCCGAGGCCCTGGCGAAACTCCGGGGCGAAATCTAGGGCGTGTTTCGAAAGTCACCCGAAGCAGCGCGGCCGGACACCCCAGGGTGTCCGGCCGCGCTGCTTCGGCCGTGCCGCAGCTTGCCGCCGTCTCGTCAACCCCTCTGATCAATTAGGTTGGAGAGGCAGCGGGGCATCTGCAGGTACGAGAAGAAGTGGGCTGATATCCGGGATGAATACACCAAGCCGAACCAGGCTCAACCAGACGCCCGAGTGGACCGCTCTGGGCAAGCACCACGAGCAGCTCGGTACGACACATCTGCGGCAGCTCTTCGCGGACGATCCGGAGCGCGGTACCGGATACACCCTCCGGGTCGGCGATCTGTATGTCGACTACTCCAAGCACCTGATCACCGACGAGACGCTCCGGCTGCTGCGCGAGCTTGCCGCGGCCACCGGGGTGGCGGAGCTGCGGGACGCGATGTTCCGCGGCGAGAAGATCAATACCACCGAGGGCCGCGCCGTCCTGCACACCGCGCTGCGTGCCCCGCGCGATGCGGTGATCGAGGTCGACGGTGAGAACGTGGTGCCCGGTGTGCACGCCGTACTCGACAAGATGGCGGCCTTCTCCGACCGCGTCAGGTCGGGGGAGTGGACCGGTCACACCGGCAAGCGCATCAAGAACGTCGTCAACATCGGCATCGGCGGCTCCGACCTCGGCCCCGCCATGGCGTACGAGGTGCTGCGCTCCTTCACGGACCGCTCGCTGACCGTCCGCTTCGTGTCGAACGTCGACGGCGCCGACCTCCACGAGGCCGTGCGCGATCTCGACCCGGCCGAGACGCTCTTCATCATCGCGTCGAAGACCTTCACCACGATCGAGACCATCACCAACGCCGCCTCCGCCCGCGACTGGCTGCTGACCGGTCTGAGGGCCGATCAGGAGGCGGTCGCCAAGCACTTCGTGGCGCTGTCCACGAACGCCGAGAAGGTCGCGGACTTCGGCATCGACACCGCCAACATGTTCGAGTTCTGGGACTGGGTCGGCGGCCGCTACTCGTACGACTCCGCCATCGGACTCTCGCTGATGATCGCCATCGGCCCGGACCGGTTCCGCGAGATGCTCGACGGCTTCCACCTCGTCGACGAACACTTCCGCATTGCCCCCGCCGAGGACAACGTCCCGCTGCTGCTGGGCCTGTTGGGCGTCTGGTACGGCGCGTTCTTCGACGCGCAGTCGCATGCCGTGCTGCCCTACAGCCACTATCTGTCCAAGTTCACCGCCTACTTGCAGCAGCTGGACATGGAGTCCAACGGCAAGTCCGTCGACCGGGACGGCCATCCGGTGGACTGGCAGACCGGACCGGTCGTCTGGGGCACTCCCGGCACCAATGGGCAGCACGCCTACTACCAGCTGATCCACCAGGGCACCAAGGTCATCCCGGCCGACTTCATCGGCTTCGCCGAGCCGGTCGCCGATCTGCTGCCCGGTCTGGTCGCCCAGCACGATCTGCTGATGGCCAACTTCTTCGCCCAGACCCAGGCGCTGGCCTTCGGCAAGACGCCGGACGAGGTCCGTGCCGAGGGCGTCGCCGAGGAGTTGGTGCCGCACAAGACCTTCCGGGGCAACCACCCGACGACGACGATCCTGGCCGACAGGCTGACCCCGTCCGTCCTCGGCCAGCTGATCGCGTTGTACGAGCACAAGGTCTTCGTCCAGGGCGCCATCTGGAACATCGACTCCTTCGACCAGTGGGGCGTCGAGCTCGGCAAGGTCCTCGCCAAGAAGATCGAGCCGGTGCTGACCGAGACGTCGACATCAGCCGCTGCCGCGGCGGAGGGGGGCGAGCAGTTGGACAGTTCGACGGCCGCACTCGTCCGGGCGTACCGCACCCGCAGGGGGCGCTGAGCCGATGACCACGGGGGAGCGGACGGTGCGGCTGAGGCCGCCGAACAACACGCTGGACCCGAGGGCCGTCGGCTGGTGGCGGGCCCAGTGGCTGCTGCTGACCGCGGCGTCGGTGGTCGTCCTGGCCGTGCTGGGCGTGCTCATCGAGCCCGCCCGGTTCTGGCTGCTGCTGCCTGCTGCGATCCTCGCGGTCCTCGGCGCCGGCTGCGCCGTCCTCTTCCCCCTCTGGTGGTTCCGCACCCACCGCTGGGAGGTCACCGACGAAGCGGTCTACGTCAGAACCGGAGTCCTCCGGCAGGAATGGCGGATCGCCCCGATGTCCCGGATCCAGACCGTGGACACCGTGCGCGGACCGCTCGAACAGCTCTACCGGCTCGCCACGGTCACCGTGACCACCGCGTCGTCCAAGGGCGCGGTGCGCATCGCGGGACTGGGCCACGAACTCGCGGCCGAGCTGGCCGAGCGGCTGACCCGGATCACCCAGGACACCCCGGGGGACGCCACATGAGCTCCGGGGCGACCGCTTCCGCTTCCCCTTCCCCGGACGCCGAAGGCCACCACGGCGTCACCGGCCCCGGGGCCGCCGCCACTGCCGACTGGCGGCGGCTGGACCGGCGTACGGTCCTCGTCAGCGCGCTCGTCACGGCCGGGGTGGCGGCCGGTGCGGCCGTGCCCACCACGCTCGGGCTTTCCGGACTGTTCGGGTTCGCACCGGCAGTCGCCCTGGTGCTGGGCGGCGCGATCGTGCTGATCGGCTGCGCCGCGGCCGGCGACTACGTACGGTGGCGCCGCACCCGCTACCGCATCGGCACGGAACGGGTCGAGCTCCACACGGGACTGCTGCTCGTCAAGAAGCGCTCACTTGCTCGCGAACGCATCCGCAGCGTCGACCTCACCGCCCATCTGCTGCAACGGGTCCTCGGCCTGGTCACCGTCCGCATCGGCACTGGCGAGCACACCGGCAACGACTCCACCCTGGAACTCGACCCGGTCCCCAAATCCGAAGGAGAACGGCTCCGCCGCGAACTGCTGGAACGCACGGCCACCGGCACTCCGGGCACCCATCGCGAGGGCGAGATCGTCGCCCTCGACCCGCGCTGGATCCGCTACGCACCGGTCTCGTTCGTCGCACCCGCGCTCGGCGGTGCGGCGGCCGGTGCGGTGATGCAGGTCAGCGACTGGTTCGGGGCCCAGGGGCAGGTGATCGACTGGGTCGGAGACCGGTTCCGGGACACTTCGCTGTCCGCCATGATCATGATCCTCGCCGTCGCCGCGGTCGCCATCGGCGCCGTCGCCGCACTCGGCCTGTGGGTCGAGATGTGGTGGAGCTACCGGCTGGAGCGCGAACCCGGCGGCACTCTGCGCCTCCGGCGCGGTCTGCTCACCTCCCGGTCCGTCTCCATCGAGGAACGGCGACTGCGCGGTGTCGACCTCGTCGAACCGCTCGGCATCCGGCTGGTCGGTGCCGCCCGGGTCGACGCGATCACCACCGGACTCGCCAAGGACGACGAGGAACAGCACGGCGACCACAACACCCTGCTGCCCGCCGCGCCCAGGCCCGTGGCCGACACGGTGGCCGCCGACGTGCTGCGCGAGACCACGTCCCCGACCGGCGCCCCGCTGACCGGGCACCCCCGCGCGGCCCGCGGACGTCGGCTGCGCCGGGCGTTGTGGGCCGTCGTCGTCCCCGTATCCGTCCTGGCCCTCCTGGGCGTGCTGCTGACACCCGGCCTGCTCTGGATCGCGCTCGGCTGCGCCGCCGTCGGGCTGCCCGCCGGGGTGCTGCTCGCCCTGGACGCGTACCGCGGTCTGGGACACGCCATCAGCGGCGACTATCTGGTGGTCCGGTCAGGCTCGGTACGGCGCTCGACCGCCGCGCTGGAGCGGGCCGGCGTCATCGGCTGGACGGTCAGACAGTCGTACTTCCAGCGGCGGTCCGGGGTGCTGAGCCTCACCGCGACAACGGCCGCCGGAGCGGGTGCGTACACGGCGTACGACGCAGATGTGAGCGAGGGCCTCGACTTCGCCTCCGAGGCCGTCCCCGGCCTGCTGGAGCCCTTCCTGGAGCGCACCCCGCAGGCCCGGTGACCGCGACGGTCAGCCATGCGTCGTGCCCATGACGCAGAACCTGTTGCCCTCGGTGTCCGCCGGTACTGCGAGATCCGGGTCGTCCGGGTACAGATCCCGGTCGACCCGGGCCGCGCCGAGGGCGACCAGCCGGTCCACCTCGGCGTTCTGCTCCTCGGCGTACAGGCCGGGGCGGACCCGCGGAACCGCCTGCACCGGCGTGGCGCTCCGCGCCAGGGCCAGCCCGGTGCCGTGCGCCCCGGCCGGGACCAGCACCACCCAGTCGTCCCGCGACGGCTCGCGCTCCGCATAGCCGAGCGCCGCCTTCCAGAAGGCCGCCGTGCGCCGCGCTTCCGACACACCCGTCACCACGGTTGGCGATGCGCACCATGCGCCGAGCCCTTCACGCCGCAGGCCCGGCCGCTACGAAGAGCGAACCGGGCCTGCCTGCAACGGTACTGACGACCACTCAGGAAGAGGCCGGCGGATACAGCGCGCGCGGCAGCCGCGAGGCCGCCGCCGCATCCAGCAGCCACAGGGTGCGGCTGCGTCCGTACGCGCCGGCCGCCGGGGCCTGGATCTCCCCGGCGCCCGAGAGCGCGATTTCCGCGGCCTCCGCCTTGTCCTCACCCGCGGCGAGCAGCCACACCTCGCGCGCCGCCCGGATCGCGGGCAGCGTGAGCGAGACGCGGGTGGGCGGCGGCTTGGGAGCGCCGTGCACACCGACGACGGTGCGCTCGGTCTCCCGTACCGCGGGCAGCTCCGGGAACAGCGACGCGACATGCGTGTCCGGGCCGACGCCCAGCATCAGCACATCGAACGTCGGTACCGGACCGTGGTCCTCCGGACCGGCCGCCGCGGCCAGTTCCTCGGCGTACGCGGCCGCCGCCGCGTCGGGGTCGTTGCCGCAGGGGCCGTCCGAAGCGGGCATCGCGTGCACCCGGGACGGGTCCAGCGGCACCGAGTCCAGCAGGGCCTCGCGGGCCTGCGTGACATTGCGCTCCGGATCGCCCTCCGGCAGGAACCGCTCGTCGCCCCACCACAGGTCGAGCCGCGACCAGTCGATCGCGTCCCGTGCGGGCGCCTCGGCGAGAGCGGCCAGCAGGCCGTTGCCGTTGCGCCCGCCGGTGAGCACCACCGAGGCGTGACCACGCGCGGCCTGGGCATCCACGATCTTCGTGATCAGCCGGGCCGCGGCGGCCTGCGCCATCAGCTCCTTGTCGCGGTGCACGACAAGCTGAGGAGCACTCACTTGGCCGCCGCCTTCTTGGCCGCGGTCTTCTTCGCGGCGGCAGGGGCCGCAGCGGGTGCGGGCTCGACCGGCTTCGGCTCCGCCGGTCCGCCGAGCTTCTCCACGCCGAACTTCACCGTTGCCGCATAGGTGTTGTCCGGGTCCAGGCGCCGCAGCTCCTCGGCGAGCAGCTCGGCGGTGTCCCGCCGCTTGAGCGCCACCGCACGGTCCGGCTGGCCCTGCATCGAGAGCGTGGCCAGCGAACCGTCAGGACGGTCCAGGACGATGACGCCGTTCTTGGTCTCCATCCGCACGGCCGTCAGACCTGGGCCGCCGGACAGGGTGCGCTCCACCGGAACGCCGAGCCGGTCCGCGAGCCACATGGCGAGCAGCTCACAGCTCGGGTTCTCCGACTCGCCCTCGACCGTCGCCGAGACGACCTCGACGTGCTGCTGGTCGAGCGCGGCCGCCAGCATCGAGCGCCAGGGCGTGATGCGGGTCCAGGACAGGTCGGTGTCGCCCGGGGTGTACGACCGGGCGCGCACCGCGAGTTCGTCGCTGGGGTTCTCCGACGAGTACGCGTCCGTGATCCGGCGCTGGGCGAGGGCGCCCAGCGGGTCCTTCGCCGGATCGGCGGGCGCGTCCTCGGGCCACCAGACCACGACCGGGGCGTCCGGCAGCAGCAGCGGCAGGACCACCGACTGGGCGTGGTTGGCCAGCTCGCCGTGGAGACGCAGGACGACGGTCTCGCCGGTGCCCGCGTCGGAGCCGACCCGCACCTCGGCGTCGAGCCGGGCGTCCCGGCGGCTGCGCGGCGAGCGGCTGACCCGCTTGATCACCGCGATGATCCGCGAGGGATGCTCGCGCGACGCGTCGCCAGCCGACTTGAGGGCGTCGTACGCGTTCTCCTCGTCGGTGACGATCACCAGGGTCAGCACCATGCCGATGGCCGGGGTGCCGATGGCTCGGCGGGCCGACACCAGCGCCTGGTTGATCTTGCTGGAAGTGGTCTCCGTGAGATCGATCTTCATGGCCGGCGCCAGCTCCGTCCGTCTCGTGCGAGCATCTCGTCCGCCTCGGCCGGGCCCCAGGTGCCCGCCGGGTACTGCGCGGGCTTGCCGTGCTTGTCCCAGTACTCCTCGATCGGGTCGAGGATGTTCCAGGAGAGTTCGACCTCCTGGTGCCGCGGGAAGAGGTTGGCGTCGCCGAGCAGCACATCGAGGATGAGCCGCTCGTACGCCTCAGGGCTCGACTCCGTGAAGGACTCGCCGTAGGCGAAGTCCATCGTGACGTCCCGGACCTCCATCGAGGTGCCAGGCACCTTGGAGCCGAACCGCACGGTCACGCCCTCGTCCGGCTGGACCCTGATGACCAGGGCGTTGCCGCCCAGCTCCTCGGTCGCGCCGGACTCGAAGGGCAGATACGGAGCGCGCTTGAAGACGACCGCGATCTCCGTGACCCGGCGGCCGAGCCGCTTCCCGGTACGGAGGTAGAACGGCACGCCCGCCCAGCGGCGGTTGTTGATCGTCAGCTTGATCGCGGCGTAGGTGTCGGTCTTCGACTTGGGGTCGATGCCGTCCTCTTCGAGGTAGCCGGGGACCTCCTTGCCGCCCTGCCACGCGTGCACGTACTGGCCGCGAACCGTGTGCTCGCCCAGGTCCGCCGGCAGCTCCACCGCCGTGAGCACCTTGAGCTTCTCGGCGACCAGGGCCTTCGGGTGGAAGGAGCCCGGCTCCTCCATCGCGGTCAGCGCCAGCAGCTGGAGCAGGTGGTTCTGGATGACGTCACGGGCGGCGCCGATGCCGTCGTAGTAACCGGCCCGGCCGCCGATGCCGATGTCCTCGGCCATCGTGATCTGGACGTGGTCGACGTACGACCGGTTCCAGATCGGCTCCCACATCGTGTTGGCGAACCGCAGCGCCAGGATGTTCTGTACCGTCTCCTTGCCCAGGTAGTGGTCGATCCGGAAGACCTCGTGGGGCGGGAACACATCGTGCACGAGCTGGTTGAGCTCCTGCGCGCTTGTGAGGTCGTGGCCGAAGGGCTTCTCGATGACGGCACGCCGCCAGGAGCCCTCCTTCTGGTCGGCCAGACCGTGCTTCTTGAGCTGCTGGACGACCTTGGGGAAGAACTTCGGCGGCACGGACAGGTAGAAGGCGAAGTTGCCGCCCGTGCCCTGTGCCTGGTCGAGCTCCTGGATCGTGGCCTTCAGCGTCTCGAAGGCGTCGTCGTCGTCGAAGTTGCCCTGGACGAAGCGCATCCCCTGGATGAGCTGCTGCCAGACCTCTTCGCGGAACGGCGTACGGGCGTGCTGCTTGACGGCGTCGTGGACCTCCTGTGTGAAGTCCTCGTCCTGCCACTCGCGGCGCGCGAAACCGATGAGGGAGAAGCCCGGCGGCAGCAGGCCGCGATTGGCCAGGTCGTAGACGGCGGGCATCAGCTTTTTGCGGGACAAATCGCCCGTGACACCAAAGATGACCAGGCCCGACGGCCCCGCGATGCGTGGGAGCCGTCGGTCCTGAGCGTCACGAAGCGGATTGGCTCCGGGAACACCAGACAAGGTGGTCAGCCCTCCGAAGGGGCGAGGCGCTTGAGCTCCGCCTCGGTCGAGTTGAGCAGGTCGATCCAGGACGCCTCGAACTTCTCGACGCCCTCGTCCTCGAGCAGTTGGACGACATCGTCGTAGGAGATCCCGAGCTTCGCGACGGCATCGAGTTCGGCACGGGCCTGCTCGTAGGTGCCGGTGATGGTGTTGCCCGTGATCTGTCCGTGGTCGGCCGTGGCTTCCAGGGTGGCCTCGGGCATGGTGTTCACCGTGCCGGGGGCGACCAGGTCGTCGACGTACAGCGTGTCCTTGTATGCGGGGTCCTTGACACCGGTCGAGGCCCACAGCGGACGCTGCTTGTTGGCCCGCGCCTTGTCCAGAGCGGCCCAGCGGTCCGAGGACTGTGCCGATCCGTCGGCGGAGCCGAACACCTCCTCGAACGCCTGGTAGGCGAGCCGGGCGTTGGCGAGGGCTGCCTTGCCCTTGAGTGCCTTGGCCTCCGGGGTGCCGACCGCGTCGAGGCGCTTGTCGATCTCGGAGTCCACACGGGACACGAAGAACGAAGCCACCGAGTGGATCCTGGAGAGGTCCAGGCCCGCGGCCTTCGCCTTCTCCAGCCCCGCCAGGTAGGCGTCCATGACCTCGCGGTAGCGCTCCAGCGAGAAGATCAGCGTGACATTGACGCTGATGCCCTTGCCGATGACCTCGGTGATCGCCGGGAGACCGGCCTTCGTCGCCGGGATCTTGATGAGCGTGTTGGGCCGGTCGACCAGCCAGGCCAGCTGCTTGGCCTCGGCGACGGTGGCATCGGTGCGGTGGGCCAGGCGCGGGTCGACCTCGATGGAGACCCGGCCGTCCTGGCCGTCCGTGGCGTCGAAGACCGGGCGCAGGATGTCCGCGGCGTCCCGTACATCGGCCGTCGTGATCATGCGGATGGCCTCGTCGACGGTGACCTTTCGGGTGGCGAGGTCGGTGAGCTGCTGCTCGTAACCATCGCCGTGCGAGATCGCCTTCTGGAAGATCGACGGATTGGTGGTGACGCCCACGACGTGCTGCTGGTCGATCAGCTCGGCAAGGTTGCCCGAGGTGATCCGCTTGCGCGACAGGTCATCGAGCCAGATCGCCACGCCCTCGTCGGAGAGGCGCTTGAGTGCGTCTGTCATGAGAATTGCATCTCCTACTAATCGTATAACGGCGTCAGCGTGCGGCGGCGGCGAGAGATTCCCGCGCGGCGGCGGCGACGTGCTCGCCGGTGAAGCCGAACTCGCGGAAGAGGACCTTGGCGTCGGCCGAGGCGCCGAAGTGCTCCAGCGAGACGATCCGGCCGGCGTCTCCGACGTACCGGTGCCAGGTCAGACCGATACCGGCCTCGACCGCGACCCGGGCCTTCACGGACGGCGGCAGAACGCTGTCCTTGTACGCCCGGTCCTGCTCCTCGAACCACTCGACCGACGGCATCGAGACCACACGGGTCGGGATGCCGGCCGCCTGCAGCTCCTCGCGTGCCTCGACGGCGAGGTGCACCTCGGAGCCCGTACCGATCAGGAGAACCTGCGGCCGGCCGCCCTCGGCCTCGAAAAGCACGTAGCCGCCCTTGGCCGCGTCCTCGTTCGCCTCGTACGTCGGCACGCCCTGGCGGGTCAGCGCCAGACCGTGCGGGGCTCCCTTGCCGAACACCTTGGTGTGGCGGCGCATGATCTCGCGCCAGGCGATGGAGGTCTCGTTGGCGTCGGCCGGGCGGACGATGTTCAGGCCCGGGATGGCGCGCAGCGAGGCCAGGTGCTCCACCGGCTGGTGGGTCGGGCCGTCCTCGCCGAGACCGATCGAGTCGTGCGTCCACACGTACGTCACCGGCAGGTGCATCAGCGCGGACAGGCGCACGGCGTTGCGCATGTAGTCGGAGAACACCAGGAAGGTGCCGCCGTAGATACGGGTGTGGCCGTGCAGGGCGATGCCGTTCATGGCCGCGGCCATGGCGTGCTCGCGGATACCGAAGTGGATCGTGCGCCCGTACGGGTCCGCGCCGGGCAGCGGGTTGCCCTCCGGGAGGAACGACGACGTCTTGTCGATCGTGGTGTTGTTCGAGCCCGCCAGGTCGGCGGAGCCGCCCCACAGCTCGGGGACGATCTCGCCGAGCGCCTGGAGCACCTTGCCGGAGGCGGCACGGGTGGCGACACTCTTGCCCGGCTCGAAGACCGGAAGCTTGTCCTCCCAGCCCGTGGGCAGCTCGCCCGCGGAAATCCGGTCGAACTCGGCGGCGCGCTCCGGGTTGGCGGTGCGCCAGGCGGCGAAGGTCTTCTCCCACTTGGCCTTGGCCTCGCGGCCGCGGTCCAGCGCCTCACGGGTGTGGGAGATGACCTCGTCGGAGACCTCGAAGGACTTCTCCGGGTCGAAGCCGAGGACCTTCTTCGTCGCGGCGACCTCTTCGTCGCCGAGCGCCGAGCCGTGCGAGGCCTCGGTGTTCTGGGCGTGCGGGGCGGGCCAGGCGATGATCGAGCGGGCGGCGATGAACGACGGGCGCTCGGTCTCGGCCTTGGCGGCCTGCAGCGCCTTGTACAGACCCGCCGGGTCCAGGTCGCCGCTGGGCAGCTGGTCGACGCGCTGGACGTGCCAGCCGTACGCCTCGTACCGCTTCAGGGTGTCCTCGGAGACCGCGGTCTCCGTGTCGCCCTCGATGGAGATGTGGTTGTCGTCCCACAGCAGGACCAGGTTGCCGAGCTTCTGGTGCCCGGCCAGCGACGACGCCTCCGCGGAGATGCCCTCCTGGAGGCAGCCGTCGCCGGCGACGACCCAGACCATGTGGTCGAACGGGGAGGTGCCCAGGGCCGCCTCCGGGTCGAACAGGCCGCGCTCGTAGCGTGCGGCCATCGCCATGCCCACGGCGTTGGCGACACCCTGGCCCAGCGGGCCCGTGGTCGTCTCGACGCCCGCGGTGTGGCCGTACTCCGGGTGACCGGGGGTCTTCGAGCCCCAGGTACGGAAAGCCTTCAGGTCATCGAGCTCCAGGCCGTACCCGGCCAGATAGAGCTGGATGTAGAGGGTCAGGCTGGTGTGACCCGCAGAGAGCACGAACCGGTCGCGACCGGCCCACTCGGCGTCGGCGGGGTCGTGCCGCATCACCTTCTGGAAGAGGGTGTACGCGGCGGGAGCCAGGCTCATCGCCGTGCCCGGGTGGCCGTTTCCGACCTTCTGTACGGCGTCGGCGGCAAGGACGCGGACAGTGTCCACGGCCCGCTGGTCCAATTCGGTCCACTGGAGATCTGTGGTGGTCGGCTTGGTGCTCACCCTGAGTCAGGGCTCCTCTCCACTGTTGTAAACCGGTGACTGTGACCGCACCGGGCGTTGTCGAGCCTACCCCCGTCGGAACAAGCATTTTCCGGCTGCTTTCCAGGGTGCGGGCGGCCCGCGGAGTTCGCCTCCCGTATGAGCGCAGCGGCTCACTTATGCGCCCTCCGATGAGCGCGTTTCCTTACTTATGTGCCGTCCGATGAGCGCGTCCTCTTACTTATGTGTCACGTCCACTTCCGTGCCCGTTCGATGAGCGAGACCCCCTTCTCGAGCGCTGCTCCGATGAGCGAGCCCCCTTGCTCATACGCCACTTCAACACGACCCCACCCCCGCGAAGGGCGGCCTGTCCCCAACGTCTACAGTGGTCTGGTTCGCGCAAGTCTTTATCGGGCCTTCACGCCCGGAGCTTGCTGGGATTTCTCTGTCAGGGGTGTGCGTGACGGCCGTCGAGTCCCGACCCGCAGGGGTCGCCTTGACTCCCAGCCCAGGGGGCCATCGCCCGTTCGGGGCCCGTGTCAAGGCATTCGTGGCGCTGACCAAGCCTCGGATCATCGAGCTGTTGCTGATCACCACTGTTCCGGTGATGTTCCTCGCTGCTCAGGGTGTACCCGACCTGTGGCTCGTTCTCGCCACCACCATCGGCGGGTATCTCTCCGCAGGCGGCGCCAACGCACTGAACATGTACATCGACCGCGACATCGACGCGTTGATGGACCGTACGTCGCAGCGTCCGCTGGTCACCGGCATGGTGAGCCCGCGTGAGTGCCTGGTTTTCGGCATCACCCTCGCGGTGATCTCCACGGTCTGGTTCGGGCTGCTCGTCAACTGGCTGTCGGCCGCGCTCGCGCTCGGTGCGCTGCTCTTCTACGTCGTCGGCTACACGATGCTGCTGAAGCGCCGCACTTCGCAGAACATCGTCTGGGGCGGCATCGCGGGCTGCATGCCGGTCCTCATCGGCTGGTCCGCCGTGACCGGCTCGATGTCCTGGGCCGCGGTCATCCTCTTCGCCGTCATCTTCTTCTGGACGCCGCCGCACTACTGGCCGCTGTCCATGAAGGTGAAGGACGACTACGCCCGGGTCGGCGTTCCGATGCTCCCGGTCATCGCCTCCAACCGCGTGGTGGCCCGCCAGATCGTCATCTACAGCTGGGTGATGGTCGCCGTCTCGCTGCTGCTGACCCCGCTCGGCTACACCGGCTGGTTCTACACGGCGGTGGCGCTGCTGACCGGCGGATTCTGGCTCTGGGAGGCGCACGCTCTGCTCAACCGGGCCAAGGCCGGGGTGACCGGCGGGAAGCTCAAGGAGATGCGGCTGTTCCACTGGTCGATCACCTACGTCTCGCTGCTCTTCGTCGCCGTGGCGGTCGACCCCTTCCTGAGGTAGTCCGGCTTCATCGATTCCTGCCGACGGGCGGGGTGCGTGGTCCATGCCACGTACCCCGCCCGTCGCCAGTCGATCTACCCGTCGGTAGCATCCTGAGCATGGCAGAGACGGCAGAGACCCAGGTTGAGAGCGGCAAGCAGGCGGCCCGCGCGGAGCGCAGGGCGGCGAAGCTCGCCAAGCAGATCGGCGCCTTCTCCAAGGCACACGGCGGTGCGGAGGGGCAGCTCGCCTACATAGGGCAGATGGGCACCCGCATCGTTCTCGTGGGCGAGGACGGCGGCTGGGGCGATCTGGTGGCCCCGTCGTACGCGGTCGCCGAGAGCGCCACGCGGAAAGCCGGGATCACGATGCACGAGTCCTTCGACGGGGAGTTCGCGGCGAAGGTCCGCACCGGCCCGTACGAGTGGACGCGGATGGCCGGCATTCAGCTCGGCGGCCCCTCCAACGAGGCTTGAAGCCGACGAAAGCCCCCCGCTCACCGGATCAGTCCGGCGAGCAGAGGGCTTTCGGCCAGTCACATCTGGTGGTTGTCGCATCTAGTGGCCGACGTAACCCCTGCAGGATTCGGCTCGTTGAGATTCACGCCGCGCACCGGGGACGGTCCGTACTGCACGTATCCGATGACGCCTTGCGCCAGTTGCTCCCCGGTGCGCAGCGTCTTTCAGGCGACGACCGCTGTTTCGCTGCGCGGAGTCGCCGTCGGTGAGACCGCCACCGGGCGCTCACGCATCGACAGCAGCACCCGCACGACCGCGATCCACACGAGGCACGAGCCGAGCATGTGCAGGCCGACGAGGATCTCCGGGGTGTTCGTGAAGTACTGGACGTAACCGATCACGCCCTGTCCCAGCAGCACCAGGAAGAGATCACGGGTGCGGTGCAGCGGGCCGACCGGCGTGTCCACGGCCTTCAGTACGAACCAGAGCGCGGCGGTCAGCGCCACCACGGCCCAAGCCAGATCGGCGTGCAGCTGGGTGATCATCTCCCAGTCGATCGGAATGCGGGGAACGTCGCTGGAGTCACCCGCGTGCCGTCCGGCACCCGTCACGACCGTGCCGACCGTGATCAGCAGACCCGCCACGACCACGAGCAGCCAGGTCAGCTGGGACACCGCCTTGCCCACCAGGGGACGGGGCGCCGCATCGCCCTCACCGACCCGCTGCCAGGTCACCATCGCGACGGTGATCAGCGCCGTGGAGAGCAGGAAGTGCGCTGCGACGGTGTACGGATTGAGGCCGACCAGCACCACGATGCCACCGAGCACCGCGTTGCCCATGACCACCCAGAACTGAGCCCAGCCGAGCCGGGTCAGGCTGCGCCGCCAGGGCTTCGCGCACCGGGCGGCGACGATCGCCCATCCGACCGCCGCGCACAGCACGTACGTCAGCATCCGGTTGCCGAACTCGATGACGCCGTGGATGCCCATCTCGCTCGTCGCCGTGAGGCTCTCCTCGGTGCACTTGGGCCACGTCGGGCAGCCGAGGCCGGAACCGGTCAGCCGTACCGCGCCGCCGGTCACGACGATGAGCACGGCCATGACGACGGCCGACATGGCCGCACGGCGGACCGTGCGGGGGGACGGAGTCCATCGCTCGGCGATGTAGAGGAGCGGGTTCCGCACGGCTTGAGCGACTTCGGCTCGGGTCAGCTTGGGCACGCGCACCATCGTAGGCGGCGGCTTGTGCAAGCTTTCACGAGGGGGACGAGTTACCTCGAACCGTCGACGGAGCGCTTCTGCGGACTCACTCCCAGCGGAAGAACTTCGCCGCCGCGCCCAGTCCGAGCACCGCCCACACCACGAGGATCCCGAGATCGCCCCACGGCATCGACGCGCCGTGCTGGAGCACATCCCGCAGTCCGTCCGACAGCGCGGTGATCGGCAGCAGACCCAGCACCGACTGCACCGCGTCCGGGAACTTCTCCAGCGGCACGATGACCCCGCCGCCGACCAGCAGCAGCAGAAAGACCAGATTGGCCGCGGCGAGCGTCGCCTCCGCCTTGAGCGTCCCGGCCATCAGCAGCCCGAGCCCGGAGAAGGCCGCGGTGCCGACCGCGAGCAGCATCAGGACGGCGAAGGGGTTGCCGTTCGGCGACCAGCCCAGCGCGAACGCGATCACCGTGAGCAGCACCACCTGCAGCACCTCGGTGACCAGTACCGCAAGCGTCTTGGCGGTCATCAGTGCCCAGCGGGGCAGCGGCGAGGCACCGAGTCGCTTGAGCACCCCGTACCGCCGCTCGAAGCCGGTGGCGATGGCCTGGCCCGTGAAGGCCGTGGACATCACGGCGAGCGCGAGAACGCCGGGCGTCAGGAAGTCGACGGATTCGCCCGCGCCCGTGTCCACGATGTCGACCGCGCTGAACAGCACCAGCAGCAGCGTAGGGATGATCACGGTCAGCAGCAGCTGCTCGCCGTTGCGGAGCAGCATCCGCGTCTCCAGCGCGGTCTGCGTGGTGATCATGCGGGACAGCGGCGCGGCGCCCGGCTGCGGGGTGTACGTACCGGCGCTCATGCGCGCAGCTCCTTGCCGGTCAGTTCCAGGAAGACGTCCTCCAGGGTGTGACGCTCCACGGAGATGCCGGACGGCATCACTCCGTGCTGCGCGCACCAGGAGGTGACGGTGGCCAGCAGCTGCGGGTCGACGTCGCCGGTGATGCGGTACGTGCCCGCGGTGAGCTCGGCCGCCTCCGTGCCGTCGGGCAGTGTCTTCAGGAGGGAGCCGAGATCGAGCCCCGGGCGGCCGGTGAAGCGCAAAGTGTTCTCGGCGCCGCCGCGGCAGAGCGTCTCGGGACTGCCCTGGGCGATGACCTTGCCCGCGTCGATGACGGCGACGTCGTCGGCGAGCTCCTCGGCCTCGTCCATGAAGTGCGTGGTGAGGACGACCGACACGCCGTCGGTGCGCAGCTCCCGTACGAGGTCCCAGGTGGAGTGGCGGGCCTGCGGGTCGAGGCCGGCGGTCGGCTCGTCCAGGAAGACCAGTTCGGGGCGGCCGACGACGGCCATCGCCAGGGCGAGGCGCTGCTGCTGGCCGCCGGAGAGCCGACGGTAGGGCGTACGGCCGCAGCTGCCGAGGCCGAGGCGCTCGATCAGGGTGTCGACGTCGAGTGGGTGGGCGTGGAGTTTCGCCATGTGGCGGAGCATCTCGTCGGCGCGCGCCCCGGAGTAGACACCGCCCGACTGGAGCATCACGCCGATCCGGGGGCGGAGCTTCGCGGCGTCGGCGACCGGGTCGAGCCCGAGGACCCGTACCGTCCCGTCATCCGGGCGGCGGTAGCCCTCGCAGGTTTCTATGGTGGTGGTCTTGCCGGCGCCGTTGGGGCCGAGGACGGCGGTGACCGCGCCGGTGCGTACACACAGGTCGAGGCCGTCCACAGCGGTCTTGGGGCCGTACCGCTTCACCAGGTTCCTGACCTGTACGACGGGCTCGCTCTTCATGGCCGGTAAGTCTAGGCAGGGGCGGGAACAGCCTGTCTCCCGGGGCCGAATTAGGTAACCCTAAGTGATGAACTGCACCGTAGATCGTTTCGGACCGTGGTTGTCAGGGCCCGATGAATTACGCAACAATGGCGTTGTGAAATACGGCGAGGCCAAGCGGGAGTCACCGCAGGAGGAACTCGCGACCGGAGAGCGCTCGACGCGCAACCGGGTCGCGCGCTCCATCCTGGATCACGGTCAGTCCACCGCCGCCGAACTGGCGAAGCGCCTCGGCCTCACCCAGGCCGCGGTCCGTCGCCATCTCGACGCCCTCGTCTCCGACGGCGTCGTCGAGGCCCGTGAACAGCGGGTCTACGGGGCGCGGACCCGCGGCCGCCCGGCCAAGGTGTTCGCCCTGACCGACTGCGGACGGGACGCCTTCGACCAGTCCTACGACAAGCTCGCCGCAGACGCGCTGCGCTGGATCGCCGAGACCTCGGGTGACGAAGCGGTCATCGCATTCGCCCGGGCCAGGATCGCGGCCCAGGACGAGGCGTACCGCAGGGTGATCGAGGCCGTGGACCCCGAGGCGCGCACCGAGGCGCTGGCCAAGGCCTTGTCCGCCGACGGGTACGCTGCTACGGCGCGTAGCGCGCCCGGCCCGCAGCAGGGCGAGCAGCTGTGCCAGCACCACTGCCCGGTCGCCCACGTCGCCGAGCAGTATCCGCAACTGTGCGAGGCGGAGACAGAATTCTTCTCCAGCCTCCTCGGGACGCATGTGCAGCGTCTGGCCACCATCGCCCACGGCGACGGTGTGTGTACGACGTACATTCCGCGCAGCGGCCACTCAGCAGCACCACAGACCACCAATTCAGTATCTGCAAGCACGGCCGGGAGGAACCCCGCATGACGCTCCCTACGGAGACTGCCCACCCTGAGCTCGAGGGTCTGGGTACGTACGAATTCGGCTGGGCCGACTCCGACGCGGCAGGCGCCGCAGCCAAGCGCGGGCTTTCCGAGGATGTCGTCCGCGATATCTCGGCGAAGAAGAACGAGCCCGAGTGGATGCTGAAGCTGCGCCTCAAGGGCCTCAGGCTCTTCGACAAGAAGCCCATGCCGAACTGGGGCTCCGACCTGTCGGGCATCGACTTCGACAACATCAAGTACTTCGTGCGGTCCACGGAGAAGCAGGCGGAGTCCTGGGAGGACCTGCCCGAGGACATCAAGAACACCTACGACAAGCTCGGTATCCCGGAGGCGGAGAAGCAGCGCCTGGTCGCCGGGGTCGCGGCGCAGTACGAGTCCGAGGTCGTCTACCACCAGATCCGTGAGGACCTGGAGGAGCAGGGTGTCATCTTCCTCGACACCGACACCGCGCTGAAGGAGCACCCGGAGCTCTTCAAGGAGTACTTCGGGACCGTCATCCCGGTCGGCGACAACAAGTTCGCCTCGCTGAACTCGGCCGTGTGGTCCGGCGGCTCGTTCATCTACGTGCCCAAGGGTGTCCACGTCGACATCCCGCTGCAGGCCTACTTCCGTATCAACACGGAGAACATGGGCCAGTTCGAACGGACGCTGATCATCGTCGACGAGGACGCCTACGTCCACTACGTCGAGGGCTGCACTGCGCCGATCTACTCCTCCGACTCGCTGCACTCCGCGGTCGTCGAGATCATCGTGAAGAAGGGCGGACGCTGCCGCTACACGACGATCCAGAACTGGTCGAACAACGTCTACAACCTGGTCACCAAGCGCGCCGTGGCCTACGAGGGCGCGACCATGGAGTGGGTCGACGGCAACATCGGCTCCAAGGTCACCATGAAGTACCCGGCCGTCTACCTGATGGGCGAGCACGCCAAGGGCGAGACCCTGTCCATCGCCTTCGCGGGCGAGGGCCAGCACCAGGACGCCGGCGCCAAGATGGTCCACATGGCGCCGAACACCTCCTCCAACATCGTCTCCAAGTCGGTGGCGCGAGGCGGCGGCCGTACCTCCTACCGCGGTCTGATCGAGATCGGTGAGGGCGCGCCCGGCGCGAAGTCCAACGTCCTGTGTGACGCGCTGCTGGTCGACACCATCTCGCGCTCCGACACCTACCCGTACGTCGACGTCCGCGAGGACGACGTGTCGATGGGGCACGAGGCGACCGTCTCCAAGGTCTCCGAGGACCAGCTCTTCTACCTGATGAGCCGTGGTCTGACAGAGTTCGAGGCGATGGCGATGATCGTGCGCGGCTTCGTCGAGCCGATCGCGAAGGAGCTGCCGATGGAGTACGCCCTCGAGCTCAACCGGCTGATCGAGCTGCAGATGGAGGGATCGGTCGGCTAACACGGCCTGGCACGGCCTGACGACCGAATCCCCCGACTTTTGACAGAGAAAGCGAGCACTACGACAGCCATGGCTGAGGCTCAGAACATTCCGGCGGGGTCCACCACCACCGGGTCCATCGCGGTGGCCGCCGAGTCGACCGTCGCCACGCGCATGAGCGCGCCCCCGTCCTACGACGTCGCGGACTTCCCGGTCCCGCACGGCCGCGAGGAGGAGTGGCGGTTCACGCCGCTGGAGCGGCTGCGCGGGCTGCACGACGGCACGGCCGTCGCCGACGGTGGCGGTGTGAAGGTCGTGATCGAGGCCCCCGAGGGCGTCACGATCGAGACCGTCGGCCGTGACGACTCCCGGCTCGGGAAGGCCGGCACCCCGGTGGACCGTGTCGCCGCCCAGGCGTACTCGTCCTTCGAGCAGGCATCCGTCGTCACGGTCGCCAAGGAGGCCGTGCTCACCGAGCCGATCCGCATCGCGGTGCACGGCGAGGGCGGTGTGGCCTACGGCCACCAGGTCGTCGAGCTGGGCGCCTTCGCCGAGGCCGTCGTCGTCATCGACCACACCGGTGACGCGGTGCTCGCCGCCAACGTGGACTATGTCCTCGGTGACGGCGCGAAGCTGACCGTCGTCTCCGTGCAGGACTGGGACGAGACCGCGGTCCACGTCGGCCAGCACAACGCGCTGGTCGGCCGGGACGCCTCGTTCAAGTCGATCGTCGTCACCTTCGGCGGTGACCTCGTCCGTCTCCACCCGCGCGTCAGCTACGCGGGCACCGGCGGCGAGGCCGAGCTCTTCGGCCTGTACTTCACCGACAAGGGCCAGCACCAGGAGCACCGCCTCCTGGTCGACCACAACACCCCGCACTGCAAGTCCAACGCCGCCTACAAGGGCGCGCTCCAGGGCGACGGCGCACACGCGGTGTGGATCGGTGACGTGCTCATCCAGGCCAGGGCCGAGGGCACCGACACCTACGAGATGAACCGCAACCTCGTCCTCACGGACGGCGCGCGGGTCGACTCGGTACCGAACCTGGAGATCGAGACCGGCGAGATCGTCGGCGCCGGTCACGCCTCCGCGACCGGCCGCTTCGACGACGAGCAGCTCTTCTACCTCATGTCCCGCGGCATCGCGGCAGAGGAGGCCCGCCGGCTCGTCGTGCGCGGCTTCTTCGCCGAGCTGGTCCAGCAGATCGGTCTGCCGGACGTCGAGGCGCGGCTGCTCGACAAGATCGAGACCGAGCTGAAGGCTTCCGTCTGATGGCCTTCGTCAAAGCCTGTGCGCTGAGTGAGCTGGAGGACGACACCCCGAAGCGGGTGGAGCTCGACGGCATTCCGGTGTCCGTCGTACGCACCGAGGGCGAGGTGTTCGCGATCAACGACATCTGCTCGCACGCGAACGTCTCACTGTCCGAGGGAGAGGTCGAGGACTGCATGATCGAGTGCTGGCTGCACGGCTCCAGCTTCGACCTCCGCACCGGCAAGCCGTCCGGCCTTCCCGCGACGCGCCCCGTCCCCGTATACCCCGTCAAGATCGAAGGGGACGATGTGCTCGTCTCCGTCACCCAGGAGTCCTGAGTCACCCATGGCAACGCTTGAAATCCGCGACCTGCACGTCTCCGTCGAGGCCGACAACGCCACGAAGGAGATCCTCAAGGGCGTCGACCTGATCGTGAAGCAGGGCGAGACCCACGCCATCATGGGCCCCAACGGGTCCGGCAAGTCCACCCTCGCGTACTCCCTCGCAGGCCACCCCAAGTACACGATCACCAGCGGTTCGGTGACCCTGGACGGCGAGGACGTCCTGGAGATGACCGTCGACGAGCGCGCCCGCGCCGGCCTGTTCCTCGCGATGCAGTACCCGGTCGAGATCCCCGGTGTCTCGGTCTCCAACTTCCTGCGCACCTCCGCCACCGCCGTCCGCGGCGAGGCGCCCAAGCTGCGTACCTGGGTGAAGGAGGTCAAGGAGACGATGGCCCAGCTGCAGATGGACCCGGCGTTCGCCGAGCGCAACGTCAACGAGGGCTTCTCCGGCGGTGAGAAGAAGCGCCACGAGATCCTTCAGCTGGAGCTCCTCAAGCCGAAGGTCGCGATCCTCGACGAGACCGACTCCGGTCTCGACGTCGACGCCCTGCGCGTCGTCTCCGAGGGTGTCAACCGGGTCCGTGAGACCGGCGAGGTCGGCACCTTGCTGATCACTCACTACACGCGGATCCTCCGCTACATCAAGCCCGACTTCGTGCACGTCTTCGCCAACGGCCGCATTGCCGAGTCCGGCGGCGCCGAGCTCGCCGACAAGCTGGAGAACGAGGGCTACGAGGCATATGTGAAGGGTGGCGCTTCCGCGTGACACAGCTGCCGGGCCTCCTCGACACCGAGGCGATCCGCAAGGACTTCCCCCTGCTGGATCGCACGGTGCACGACGGGAAGAAGATCGTTTACCTGGACAGCGCGGCGACCTCGCAGAAGCCGCGCCAGGTACTCGATGCCCTCAACGAGTACTACGAGCGGTACAACGCCAATGTGCACCGCGGTGTGTACACGATCGCGGAGGAGGCCACGGCGCTGTACGAAGGCGCCCGTGACAAGATCGCCGCGTTCATCAACGCGCCCAGCCGCGACGAAGTGATATTCACCAAGAACGCCTCCGAGTCGCTCAACCTCGTGGCCAACATGCTCGGCTGGGCCGATGAGCCCTACCGGGTGGACCACGACACCGAGATCGTCATCACGGAGATGGAGCACCACTCCAACATCGTGCCGTGGCAGCTGCTCGCGCAGCGCACCGGCGCGAAGCTGAAGTGGTTCGGCATCACCGACGACGGCCGTCTCGACCTGTCCAACATCGACGAGATCATCACGGAGAAGACGAAGATCGTCTCCTTCACCCTGGTCTCGAACATCATGGGCACGATCAATCCGGTCGAGAAGATCATCCGCCGTGCCCAGCAGGTCGGCGCGCTGGTCTGCATCGATGCCTCGCAGGCTGCCCCGCACATGGTGCTCGACGTGCAGGCGCTGCAGGCCGACTTCGTGGCCTTCACCGGCCACAAGATGGTCGGCCCGACCGGCATCGGCGTCCTCTGGGGACGGCAGGAGCTCCTGGAGGACCTGCCTCCGTTCCTCGGCGGCGGCGAGATGATCGAGACCGTGTCGATGCACTCGTCGACGTATGCCCCCGCGCCGCACAAGTTCGAGGCCGGTACGCCCCCGATCGCCCAGGCCGTCGGCCTCGGCGCGGCCGTGGACTACCTCTCGGCGATCGGCATGGAGAAGATCTACCGGCACGAGCACGCGATCACCCAGTACGCGGTGAAGCGGCTCCTGGAGGTCCCGGACCTCAGGATCATCGGTCCTGCGACGGCCGAGGACCGCGGCGCCACGATCTCCTTCACGCTCGGCGACATCCACCCCCATGACGTGGGCCAGGTACTCGACGAGCAGGGCATCGCGGTCCGGGTCGGACACCACTGCGCACGGCCGGTCTGCCTGCGGTACGGAATTCCTGCGACGACGCGAGCGTCGTTCTATCTGTACTCCACGCCCGCCGAGGTCGACGCCCTGGTGGACGGTCTGGAACACGTACGGAACTTTTTCGGTTAATAGACGCAGCGGCTGAGGGTTGACTGGTGAAGCTTGATTCCATGTATCAGGAAGTGATCCTGGACCACTACAAGCACCCCCACGGGCGCGGCCTGCGGGACGGCGACGCCGAGGTGCACCACGTCAACCCGACGTGCGGCGACGAGATCACTCTCCGGGTGAAGTACGACGGCGAAACCATCGCCGATGTGTCGTACGAGGGTCAGGGCTGCTCCATCAGCCAGGCCAGCGCATCCGTGCTGAACGACCTGTTGGTCGGCAAGGAGCTGGGCGAGGCGCAGAAGATCCAGGAGGCCTTCCTGGAACTGATGCAGTCGAAGGGCCAGCTGGAGCCGGACGACGCGATGGAGGAGGTACTGGAGGACGCGGTGGCGTTCGCCGGTGTCTCGAAGTACCCGGCCCGGGTCAAGTGCGCGCTACTGAGCTGGATGGCGTGGAAGGACGCGACGGCGAAAGCGCTGTCCGAAGGGAAGACGGCATGAGCGAGAACGAGACCCTGACGACCAAGCCGGCCTCCGAGGAGGAGGTCCGCGAGGCCCTGTACGACGTCGTCGACCCCGAGCTGGGCATCGACGTCGTCAACCTGGGCCTGATCTACGGCATCCACATCGATGACGCCAACATCGCCACCCTCGACATGACCCTGACGTCCGCGGCCTGCCCGTTGACCGATGTCATCGAGGACCAGGCGAAGTCCGCGACCGACGGCATCGTCAGCGAGCTGCGGATCAACTGGGTCTGGATGCCGCCGTGGGGCCCGGACAAGATCACGGACGACGGGCGCGAGCAGCTGCGCGCGCTCGGCTTCAACGTCTGAGCCATCTGCACCGCCGAACGGCCCCCGGCTTCTGCCGGGGGCCGTTCGGCGGTGTTCGTCTGCTGTACGCATGAGGCGTCTCCGCCGTTGGCGCGGGAACCGCAACCTGCTCCTCGACATCACGCCGACGAGAGGAACGCTGTGCTGCATCAGTCCGGGCGGACGGCGCTACCGTCGAAACACGCCCCGGTAGGGTCGGGGACTGGAGACCAAGCGGAAGCCACCGCGCCAGTCCCGACCCTACTGGGGGCCGTACTGCGCCGGTACAGCTGCCGCCTCGGTGAGGACCGGGCCCAGGTTCTCCGTACGCATGCGCCGGTCGACGTAGAGGAGTCCGGTCACCAACTGGGGGAATGTCGCCGAGACGAGCTGGCCGATCAGCTGCCCCAGCGCGTAGATCACCACGTAGCCGCTCATGGCGAAGGCGATCGCGGCGGGGTTCGGGTCGTCGTCCAGGGTCGCGCCGCCGATGACGCCGGAGAACATGCCGAGGAACGAGAACGGGATCTGGATGATGTAGTTCGCCACGGCCGCCATCGCGGAGGCCAGCAGGCTGATCCCGAAGATCCGCCACCAGTCGCCGCGCACCAGCTGCGACGAGCGGCGCAATGCCGCCACCGGGCGCTGGCCCTCGAAGACCACGACCGAGGGGGCCAGGCTGAATTTCACCCAGAGCCAGGCCGCCACGGGCGCGGTGGCCAGGGCGCCCAGGAAGCCGAGCGAGGTCCACACCGCGGCGCCGGACCCGTGGGCCAGACTGATCGCGCCGATCACGAGGGCGAAGAAGCCGATCACCGCGAACACCACTGGGATCACCGCGATCAGGGCGGTCAGGAGCACCGTTCCGATCAACGTCGGCACGCGGGCCCAGGCCCGGCGCCAGATGACGGAGAAGGTGGTCGGCCTGCCCAGTACTGCTTCCTGCAGGACCGCGGGAACGGTCGCGTACATCATGGCCGTACCGAGCATGAAGGCGACCATGGCGACCAGGCCGACGGAGCCCAGGGCGATCAGTATCGGTGCCGTGTCCTTCGACGACGGATCTTCCTCGGCGCTGAGCGAGATGACCCGTTGCAGATGGTCGCTGGTCGCGGAGTACGCGACCGCGGCCGCTGCCCCCACGACGACCAGCGCCCCGCCGTACACGGTCACGCCGACGCCGAACAGTTGCTTCCAGTAGCGCCCCATCGCGCTGAAGGCGCCGTTGAGTATGTCCCCGAGCTTCAGGGGCACCAGCGGTATCACTCCGGGCTTCGGCGGTGGCATCCAGCCGCCCCATCCCGGTGGCCCTCCATACGGTGCTCCGCCGTACGGCGGAACACCGCCCCACCCTGCGTCCTGCGCCACTGCTGCTCCGTTGTGTGTTGTCGTCCTGTGTGCCGGTCGGGACACCGTAGCGCTCCGGATGGCGCAAAGCTGCCGTACTGAGGTGCCGGCAACGGTGCGTGCACTCGTACACATGGGATATGCACTGCTTGCGCGGCGATCGCGGCGGAGTGCTGGTCATCGCCGGAGTGGTGGGACCCCCTTCGCGTCGACTCCGTTCTCCGCCTTGGAATCGCAGCTTCACCTTCTCCCGCGGTGGCGCCCGAACGGCAGGCGCAGCCCGGCTGACCAGGTGGTTGCGGTCTCTCGGGGACCACGCCGCGACCATCCGGCGAGACCGGTTGGCTCCGGCGGTGCCTCGCCGGTTAGGTTCGTGTCATGACCGACACGACTCCTGCTCGCACCACCGGCGCCGTCGCCGCCGGCCTCGCCACCATCGCCGGCGACGGTTCCGTTCTCGACACCTGGTTCCCTGCCCCCGAGCTCACCGCCGAGCCGAGCCCGGCCGGAACCGAGCGGCTCACCCCCGACCGGGCCGTCAACCTCCTGGGTGAGGGTGCCGCCAAGGCCATCGGCGTGGACGCCCGCCGCGGTGTCGAGATCGTCGCCGTACGTACGGTCATTGCCTCGCTCGACGACAAGCCGCTCGACGCGCACGACGCGTACCTGCGCCTGCACCTCCTCTCGCACCGCCTCGTCCAGCCGCACGGTCAGAACCTGGACGGCCTCTTCGGCCTCCTCACCAACGTCGCCTGGACCTCGCTCGGCCCGGTCGCCGTCGACGACGTGGAGAAGGTGCGGCTGAACGCCCGCGCCGAGGGCCTGCACCTTCAGGTCACCTCGGTCGACAAGTTCCCCCGGATGACGGACTACGTCGCGCCCAAGGGCGTCCGGATCGCCGACGCCGACCGTGTCAGGCTCGGCGCGCACCTCGCCTCCGGCACCACCGTCATGCACGAGGGCTTCGTCAACTTCAACGCGGGCACCCTCGGTACGTCGATGGTCGAGGGCCGGATCTCCGCCGGTGTCGTCGTCGGCAACGGCTCCGACATCGGCGGCGGCGCCTCCACCATGGGCACCCTCTCCGGCGGCGGCAAGGAGCGCATCGTCATCGGCGAGCGCTGCCTGATCGGCGCCGAGGCCGGTGTGGGGATCGCGCTCGGCGACGAGTGTGTCGTCGAGGCCGGGCTCTACATCACGGCCGGCAGCCGCATCACGCTGCCGGACGGCCAGATCGTCAAGGCACGTGAGCTCTCCGGCGCCTCGAACATCCTCTTCCGCCGCAACTCGGTCACCGGCGCCATCGAGGCCCGCCCGAACAACGCGGTCTGGGGCGGCCTCAACGACATCCTGCACAGCCACAACTAGCCCGTGGCGGCGAGGAGTTCCTCGTACGCCCTCCGCAGCCCGTCGGCCGCCTCGCGGTCGGCGGGCTGCAGCGGTTCCCGGACCGGTCCGGCGTCGAGCAGGGCCTTCGCCGTGACCGTGCCGGGAAGTCCGGACGCCATCATCAACTCGGCGAGCGGGAGGGTCAGCCGGTTGAGCCGGGCGGCCCCTGCGGTGTCCCCGGCGTCGAAGGTGTCCAGGACCGCCCTCAGTTGCCGGGGCGCGACATTGGCGACCGTGCTGACGTAGCCTGCCGCGCCCACCGCGTACAACGGCAGATTCAGCTCCTCGCAGCCCGAGTAGTACGCCAGCGAGGTCGCGCCGATCACCTTCGTGGAGCCGAGCAGGTCGTACGCGCAGTCCTTCACGGCCACGATGCGCGGGTGCTCCGCGAGCCTCAGCAGGGTCTCCGGCTCGACGCGCGTGCCGGTGCGGCCGGGGATGTCGTACAGCATCAGCGGAAGGCCGGTCGCGTCGGCGACGCGCCGGAAGTGCGCCTCGACGGCGGCCTGCGGCGGTCTGCTGTAGTACGGCGTCACCACCAACAGGCCGTCCGCACCCGCCTGTTCGGCCTGCTGGGCGAGGGCCACGGTGTGCCGGGTGTCCGAGCTGCCGACCCCGGCGACGATCGGCACACTGTCGCCGACCGCCGCCCTGACCGCCCGCAGCAGTGCGGTCTTCTCGGCGTCGGTGGTGGTCGGGGACTCGCCGGTGGTGCCGCTGAGCACCAGACCGTCGCAGCCGTCGGCGACCAGCGAGGCGGCATGCTTCTGGGCGGCCTCCTGGTCCAGCGCGCCCGAGGCGGTGAAGGGTGTGATCATCGCGCAGAGAGCGCGGCCGAAAGGGGCTGGAGGGAGTGCTGTCATCCCCGAAGTGTCGGTCGACCGGACCGTGAAGGTCCACTTAGTTCTGCTTGGGGTGAAGGGGAAGAAATGCTCAACAATCGTGGGAGGGGGCTCCGCGCTCTGGCATGATCGAACGCCTATGCGGCAGACCGGCACGGGGGCGGGGCCATGAGCGTGCGGGAACTGACACGGGCGAGGGCCGGGAGACGGCGGCCGACGGCGGCCGTGCTCATGGCCGGGGCGCTGGGCCTGTCGCTCTCGGGATGCGCCGGATTTCTCGTGCCGGCGGGCGAGGGGGAGCCGGAGCCCACGCCGAGCGCCTCGTACGGGGTGCACGCCGACGAGCTGCCGTCACCTTTTCCGAGCGCCCCGGTGGCACTCCCCGACCGGCCGCCGCCTGCGTCGGCGCAGGGGCCCGGCCCCACGCCCACCGTGGGCGCCGGCTGCCCGTCCTCCGGAGTCGTCGTCGACATGGGCGAGGTCGAGGCCGCGCTGGGCCACCGGGCCGTCGGCCTCACCCTCACCAACTGCGGCAGCAAGCCGTACCGCGTCGACGGGTATCCGTCCGTCCGGGCCCTGGACGAAGCCGGTGACCCGCTTCCGGTCCCGGTGAATCCGGGCTCCTCCTACATGGGGAGCGACCCGGGCCCGACGGAGGTCATGCTGAAGCCGGGAGAGACGATGCGGTCGCTCCTCGCCTGGGTCTCCACCCCGACCGGCGGCGACCTCATCGAGGGCGACGCGCTGGAGATCGCACCGGCCCCCGGCCTGGAAGCGCGCACCTTCCCGCTGGAGGGAAGCGACGTACGGTTGCTCGACGAGCTGAACATGACCGCCTGGCGGACGGAACCGTCCCGGTAGCCCAGCGAAAAGGGAACCGGAGAGCGAGCTTGAAGCCTTCATGGCTGCGGGCGAAGCCCCGCGACTCGTAGAACCGGTGAGCGTCCGTGCGCCGCTTGTTGCTGGTCGGCTGCATCAGCCCGCACCCGCGCAGCCGGGCCCGGTCGACGGCTCGCTTCATCAGCTCCCGGCGCGTACCCGGAGTACTCGGTACCCGGACACCGGCACGGAGGGCTACGGGCGGAAGCGAAGCACCTGCGGGTCGTGGTCGCTGTTCTGGTCGGCGAACTCGGAGTTGATGTGCACGCTGTCGTAGTGGAAGTCGTCGACCGACGGACTGGTCAGGATCTGGTCGAGAACCTGGGCGTTGCCCTGGTAGACGTAGGAGTAACGCTCCGACAGAGGCAGGGATTTCACCGCCGGGTACAGTGCGCCCCCGGCCGTCAGTGCCTCGGTCGTGCCGGAGAACTCGAAGTCGTTGATGTCGCCGACGACCAGGACGTCCGCGTTCTTCTGGACGCTCAGCAGCTTCTTGACGAAGGTGTTGACCACCTCGGCCTGTGCGTGCCGCTGGACCTCCGACGAGCGGGTCGGCGGCTGGTGCTGCGAGACGAGGGACTCGTCGCCGCCCTTGGACGCGAAGTGGTTCGCGACGACGAAGACCGTACGGCCGCGGAAGCTGAACTCTCCGGCGAGCGGCTTGCGGCTGTTCTCCCACGCCTTGTTCGCCGGATCGATCCGGCCGGGGGAGAGGGTCAGGGCCGCCCGGCCCCGCTTCCGTACGACATCGGTCGCCGTGGTCGCGTCGCCCGCGCGGTCGGTGAACGACACCCGCTCCGGGTTGAAGAGGAACACCTGTCGGATGTTGCCGCCGGGCTGGCCGCCGTCCTTCTTGTCCTCCGGGTCGATGGAACGCCACTCGTACGCCGGGCCGCCCGCGGCCACGATCGCGTCGGTGAACTTCCTGACCGTGACGTCGGCGGCGACCGTACCGTCGTTGGTCGCGCCGTTGTTGTCCTGGATCTCCTCCAGCGCCACGATGTCGGGCGAGGCGAGATTGTCGACCACCGCGGTGGCGAGGGCGTCGAATTTCTCCTGCGGGTCGCCCGGGTCGAGGTTCTCGACGTTGTACGTCGCCACCGCCAGCTCGCCGCCGCGCTGCTTGCGGGTCGTCTCCCGACGCAGGCCCCTGTCGGTGACCTCGCCCAGGGTGCGGGCGGTCAGCGTGTAGCCGCCGTACTGGTTGAAGTCGAGCGGGCCCTCGGTCGTACCGGACAGCACATCGCCCACGTCGGCGGTCGGGAAGGGCTGCTCGGCGAGCGGCACCAGCGACTGGATCTGGAGCCGGCCGGTGTTCTGCGCGGTGTACGAGCCATAGACCGTACCGCCGCGGCGGTCGGCGTTCTCGTGCGGCTTCACCGTCACCCACAGCTCGGCGTACGGGTCGGTGGCACCGACCACCCGCGAGGTGCCGATACGGACGTTCATGCCTTCCAGGGACTCGTAGTAGTCCAGCGCGTAGCGGGACGGAGCGAGGGAAAGCCCATTGACGGAGCCGTCCGCCGCGGGGTCGCCCGCCGGGGTGTACCGGGAGGGGACCGAGCGCGCCGAGATCGTCACCGGCGCGGGAAGGGCGTTGCCGGAGGACACCACGGCGACGGTGGGCCTGCTGATCTGGGTGAGCGACTGGTTGCCGGAGGAGGCGCCGCCCGGGACGTACTCGGCGACCGTGCCGGAGACCGTGACCGCGTCACCGACCGCGACGGTGGGCGTGGAGCCGGTGTAGACGAAGATGCCCTCGCTGGTGGCGGCGTCGACGTCGACGTCCGGGTCCTGGAACCAGAAGCCCTTCGAGCCGTACGTCCGCACACCTGTGACGATGCCCGCGACACCGCTGACCTGTCGGCCGGTGAGAGGGGATATCCGCGTGGTGCCCTGGATGTCGTGGATCCGGACCGTGCCGTCGAAGGGCGAGGCCGGGGACGGGGAGGCGGACGCGGAGGTGGTGGCTGCGCCGGTGAGCAGGCCCGCGGCGAGCGCGGCGGTGACTACGGCGGAGACGGCGGTCGTTCTGGACGATGCGGCGGGCATCACGGACTCCGGGGGTATCGAGGGGCGGGGTGGAGGTCTACGCGCGTCAATCTCTTGTGTGGGCAAGGCAATTGTCAAGGTTTCCCGGGTCAGTGGCCGCTGATCGTCGCATGAACCGGGCAGCATGGGGCGAAATGCGTCTACGCTTGAACCGCCTGACCCGTACGCCCCGTACGCCCCGAGGAGAACCACCTGATGTCCGCAGAGCGCCCCACCCTGCCGCCCGTACGGCTGCGCACCGAGGCCGAGCTGGCACGGGACGCGCTTGCCGCGCCGCTGCTCGCCCGCGCCGTCCGGCTCGCCCGCTGGGCCGGGCCCGGGACCCGGGTCGGCGCCGGTGGCGAGCTCGTCGACGTACAGCTGCCCGCGGCGGCCGAGCACCTCGGCCTCACGGCTGATGAGGACGGTGCGGCGGAGGCGAGCGAGGCGTGGCGGCTCGCGGTCGACACGGGGCTCATCGACGTCGAGGACCCGGAGGAGGCCGCGGGAGAGGACGCGGAGGGAACCGCCGCCGCCGGTGAGAATCTGGCGCTGATCACCGGCGGTTCACCGCAGGACGTCCTCTCGATCTGGCTCGACGGCCTGGAGGCCGTTCACGCCGACGCCACCGCACCCGTCTTCGAGGACCTCGCCGATCTCGTCGGCGAGGACGGCTCGATCGACTTCGAATCCCTGGAATGGGACCCGGAGGTCGAGGCGGAATTCCTCGACGGGGTCCTCGGCAATCTGTATCTGCTCACCGTCGGCGACGGCGGAGCGGACGCGGTGCCGGTACCGCTGCCCGCGCTCGCCGCGTCGATGATCGTGCCCGACGACATGGGCGAGCCCACCGACGACATCCTTGAGCAGGTGTCCGAGGCGATGATGCGCCTCGACGACCAGTTCCGGGTCCTCGAACCCATCGGGATCGTCGAATACCGCCCGCTGGACGAGGCGTTGTTGGCCGAGGAGGGCGAGGACGCCGCCCCGCCCGCCGACGACGAAGACTTCAGCCGGTACGGAATGGTGAAGCTGACCCCGCTCGGCCTGTACGGCATCCGGGCCCGGATGCTGGAGGCCGGAGTGGACGCCCCGGCGATCGGTGACCTCGCGGACAAGGGCGCCGACGCACTCCTCGGCGGCATCGCGTACTACCCCGAGATGGCGGCGCGCAGCGAGGTCGAGCTGTGGCTCACCCGGCGCGGCGCGGACGGCGCCGCGGCCGAACTCCTCGCGGCGGCACGCGGCGCGGACCGGCAGGCACCACTGCGCCGTCTCCACTGCCAGCAGGCGCTCGCCCTGGTCGGCGCGGAGGCGGAGACCGCGGTGCGCGCGGTATTGGACGACCCCGAGCTGGGCGGTCTCGCACGGGTCTGGCTTGCGGAGCTGGGCGCGGCGGACGTACCCGCACCGCCGGAGTCGATGATCTTCTGGCTCGCCATCGACACGATCGCGGCCCAGCTTGAGTCCGAGGGCGATCTGGAAGATCTCCAGGGCCTGATCGAGGGCCTGGCAGGCCAGCACAGCGGCTTCTTCGACGAGGCGTGGCGCGTGGAGCACCCGGCGACAGCAGACGTCCTCGAAGCGATGGGGCGGCTGCACAGCGACAAGAAGAAGGCCAAGGAGGCCCGCAAGGCGGCGTTCAAGGCGCGGTCGCGGACGGGGGCTTGAGGATCGGGCGGTCCGCGGCGGACCGAATGGTCCACGCGGTCTGCGGCTGACTGCATGGACCGGGCGGTCCACGGGTGACTGCATGGACCGGGCGGTCCGCAGGTGACTGCGTCGACCGGGCGGTCCGCGGCACCGGGCGGTCCGCGATGGACCGCGGGAGCCGGGCGTGGCATCCACTCCTGCCAACTGCACAGGAAGGATGCTCCTCAACGTCGTCCATAGTTCAACTGGTGTTGGCGCAGGGGCGCGATTGTGGGCGCGCCAACAACCCATTCAGTTGCTCCAGGAGTACGTGATGCCCTTCACGCGCAGGGAATTCACCAAACAGTCCGCCCTCACCGGTGCCGGCATCGCCCTGACCGGTACGGTTGCCGCGCTGGCCACGGCGCCCGGTGCCCTGGCCGCGGAGGAATCCAAGCACGGCCACGACGGCGACGGTCACGACCACGACCACGGTCACAGCCCCGAGCCCGGCTACGGGCCGCTGATCGCCGACCCCGAGGGACTCCTCGCGCTGCCCGCCGGTTTCTCCTACAAGATCATCACCCACTGTGGTGTCACCAAGCTGGAGTCCGGCGAGTACACCCCCTCCAACCACGACGGCACGGCCACCTTCGAGGGCCCCCGCGGCGTCACCCTGCTCGTCAACAACCACGAGCTGAGCGGCACCCGCGCCGGCAAGGAGCACCCGGTGCCGCTGGCCGAGGGCCTCGTCTACGACCCGGTCGCGGCCGGCGGCTGCACCGTCGTGGAGACCCGCCGCGACGGCCGTACCGCCGAGTGGGTCGGCATCGCCGGTACGTCCACCAACTGCGCCGGTGGCGCCAGCCCGTGGGGCACCTGGCTCACCTGCGAGGAGACCGAGGACAAGGCCGGCAAGAACGGCCTGCTCAAGGACCACGGCTACGTCTTCGAGGTCGACCCGTACGACAAGCGCGCCAACCGCGACCCCCGTCCGATCAAGGCGTTCGGCCGGTACGCCCACGAGGCCGTCGTCATCGACCCCAAGCGCGGCCACGCCTATCTGACCGAGGACGCCGCGGGCCCCAACGGACTGCTCTACCGCTGGGTTCCGCCGCACGACTTCCGGCACGGCCGCGGCAAGCTGCGCACCCTCGCCGACGACGCCGGTGTCCTCCAGGCCACCAAGTGCTTCGACAGCAACGGCAAGTTCGTCGACGACCTCTCCCGGGCCACGAAGATCGGCACGGTGTACGGCGTGGACTGGGTCGACGTACCCGACCGTGACGCGAAGACCGTCTCGGTGCGCAAGCAGTTCACGGACAACGAGGTCACCCGCGCCCGCAAGCTCGAAGGCATGTGGTGGGGCGACGGCGGCGCGTACATCGTCTCCTCGTTCGCCCGCGACGAGAGCCCCGTCCAGCACGACGGCCAGGTCTGGTTCTACGACCCGAAGCGCCGCACGCTGACGCTGAAGGTGCTCCTCGGTGTGAACGCCGACCCGTCGAAGGACGGCGCCTTCGACGGCCCGGACAACATCACCGTCTCGCCGTACGGCGGTCTGGTCATCTCAGAGGACGGCAACGGCATCCAGCACCTCTTCGGGGCGACCGACAGCGGCCGCACCTACCCCATCGCGCGCAACGAGCTGAACCTCGGCAGCGAACAGGAGCCGGAGTACAGCGAGTTCACCGGCGTCACGTTCTCGCCCGACGGCAAGACGCTGTACGCCAACATCCAGACGCCGGGCATCCTGCTCGCCATCACCGGCCCGTGGAAGCGTCAGCCGAACCGACACTGACGGCCCGTACCGTCGGAGGCCACCCGCGCAAAACTCCCTGGGCCGTAGTCCCCCGGGCGTAATTCCCTCGCACTCCGTGGAGTTCCCCTCTAGAGTCCTGTCTGTGTCCAGGTGCGCAGGCAGGGCCTACTTCCACTGATAATGGGGATGCCGCGGGTTCGAGTCCCGTCACCGGCTCTTGCGCCGGTGTAGCTCAGCGGCCAGAGCACCTACGTCGGTTCCGCCGAATTTGATCTCTGGACACCACAACTTCATCAGCAATGACTGCATGCACCTCCCGGTGCGCAGGCTGCGGCTACTTCTTGCCATGAAACTGCCGCCGCCGACTCTGATCTCGGGAGGCACAGACATCGGGGGGTGCCCGGTGCGCAGGTGACGGATACTTCTCGGATCTGACGGTTGCGGGTTCAAGTCCCGTCCGGTCGCGGCCGGTAGCTCAAGTGGTAGAGCATCAGGCAAGCCCGTCGCCGACTCCTGATCTCGGGCACCCTTTACCCGCTGTGCCTTCTCCCAATGAATTCGGGGGAATTCACATGGCACGCTTCAACACCCGCACCACCAAACCCCGCGCCACCTCGCCCGTGAAGTCGACCGGGCGCACCGCGCCGACCCATCAGGGCGGCCGAGGATATCTCCGCGACAATCGCTCCGAGCTTTTTCTGCTCGCGGTCGCCAATTTCGTTTCGCAGCAGACCTTTTACGAGGACGGCGAGCAGCGCGACAGCCGATTTGCCGAGCTGGTACGGATACTGGCCGTCGGCGACCCCGAGTGGACCGCCGGCCTGCTCCACTGGCTGCGCCGCGACGGCCAGATGCGTACCGCTTCGATCGTCGGCGCCGCCGAGTACGTGAAGGCACGGCTCGACGCGGGTGCCGAGGACGGTCCGTCCAACCGGCAGGTCGTCGACTCCGTGCTGCTGCGCGCCGACGAGCCCGGTGAACTGCTCGGGTACTGGACCTCGCGCCACGGCCGGGCCGTGCCCAAGCCCGTCAAGCGCGGCATCGCCGATGCCGTGCGACGCCTCTACAACGGCAAGTCGCTGCTGAAGTACGACACCGCGTCCAAGGGCTACCGCTTCGGCGACATCCTGAACCTGGTGCACGCCTCGCCCGACCCCCAGAAGCCGTGGCAGGGCGAGCTGTTCCGGTACGCCCTCGACCGCCGCCACCACCCGGAGACGGCCGTGGTGCCCGTTTCGAACCGCACCCTCACCGCCCACCGTGCGCTGATGGAACTGCCGGTCGAGGAGCGGCGGGCCGTGATCGACGGCGCCGACGGGGCGTACCGGCTGGCCGCCGCGGGCATGACCTGGGAGGCCCTGGCGGGCTGGCTGCAGGGGCCGATGGACGCCGCGGCCTGGGAAGCGGTGATTCCATCGATGGGCGCGATGGCGCTCGTCCGCAATCTGCGCAACTTCGACGAGGCGGGTGTATCGGACGAGGTCGCCGCGCAGGTGGCGGCGAAGATCTGCGACCCGGCCGTGGTCGCCGCGTCGCGGCAGTTCCCGTTCCGCTACCTCGCTGCCTATCAACACGCGCCCTCGCTGCGCTGGGCCCACGCGCTGGAGAAGGCGCTCGGCCACTCCCTGAGCAATGTGCCCGTGCTGTCGGGGCGGACGCTGATCCTGGTCGACCGCTCGGGCTCGATGTGGTCGCCGCTCTCGGACCGCTCGCAGCTCAACAGGGCCGACGCCGCCGCGATCTTCGGTACGGCACTGGCACTACGGGCGGCTGACGCCGATCTGGTGCAGTTCGGTACGAACAGCGCACTGGTGAAGTACCGCCGGGGCGAGTCCGTGCTGAAGGTCCTGGAGCGCTTCGGTGACCTCGGCGGCACCAACACCGCGGAGGCGGTGCGCCGGCACTACCGGAAGCACGACCGGGTACTGATCGTCACCGACGAACAGGCGTCGTTCTCCTACGCCACGGATGCCACCGCGGCCGTGCCGTCCACCGTGCCCGTCTACACCTGGAACCTGGCCGGATACCGGGTCGGGCACGCCCCGTCAGGCGCCGGGAACCGCCACACCTTCGGGGGTCTTTCGGACGCGGCGTTCCGCATGGTGCCGCTGCTGGAAGCGGGCCGGGACGCGGACTGGCCCTGGAATCTCTGATTACGAATCCGGCATCAGTGCGCCCCCAGGAGGGGACGGGCATGGCGTCGGGCGTTCCCAGGGCGCATACTCAAGGTAATGAAACAGTCAGCCGGATCCCGGCGTCACCTGCCTTCCAGTCCCTTCAACCGCCCGGCCCAGGCGGCCCCACCGGTCGAATTGTTCGATGTGGGCGACAGGGTGTCGCACGATCAGTTCGGACTCGGTCGCGTCCTTGCGGTCGAGGGCGACAACGACGCAGTGCTCATCGACTTCTCGGGGCGGCAGGGGAGGATCCTGAGCCCGTACTCCAAGCTGACCAAGCTCTGAGAGAGGCGGCGAGCACGCGCAGCGTCCCCGTCACGCTCTCCGCTTCAGGGGCATCTGGCACCCGCCAGGTGCCCCTGAAGCCGTTGCGGAGACTTCTGCGACGCTACAGCGCCTGGGCGGCGTGCTTCACCATGCCGCGGACGGTGCGCGACTTCACGAAGGTACCCATGGCCGTCATCTCCCACTCGCCGGAGAACTGCTTGATCAGCTTGGCCATCATCACGCCGGTCTGCGGCTCCGCGCCGGTCAGGTCGAAGCGGGCCAGCTCCTCGCCGGTGGCGGCGTCCATCAGTCGGCAGTAGGCCTTGCCGACCTCGGTGAACTTCTGGCCGGTGAACGAGTTGACCGTGAAGACCAGACCGGTCGCCTCCGCCGGGATCCGGCCCAGGTCGACGACGATCACCTCGTCGTCACCCGCGCCCTCGCCCGTGAGGTTGTCGCCGGAGTGTTTGATCGCGCCGTTCAGGATGGAGAGCTTGCCGAAGTAGCAGCTGTCCAGGTGGTTCCGGTTGGGGCCGTAGGCGATCACCGAGGCGTCGAGGTCGATGTCCTTGCCGCGGAACGCGGGCTCCCAGCCGAGCCCCATCTTGACCTGGGAGAGCAGCGGCTGGCCGCCCTTGACCAGGGAGACCGTCTGGTTCTTCTGGAGGCTGACCCGGCCCTTGTCGAGGTTGATCTTGCCGGAGGCGGCGGGCGCGGGAGCGGCGGCGGGCGGGGCCGGCGGAGCCGCGGGGGCCGGGGCCGCGGCGATCCGCGGGTCCACCGGAGCGGCGGCGGGCATCGGGGGCGCGACGGGGGCGGGTGCGGGCGCGGCGGCGGGCTCCTCCTCCACCGAGACGCCGAAGTCCTTGGCGATACCGGCCAGTCCGTTCGCATAGCCCTGGCCGACCGCGCGGGCCTTCCAAGCGCCGTTGCGGAGGTAGATCTCGATGACCACGAGCGCCGTCTCGGCGCCCAGCCGGGGCGGGGTGAACGTGGCGAGCGCACTGCCGTCGTCGGCGTTGCGCACGGTCGCGGTGGGTTCGATGCCCTGGAAGGTCTGGCCCGCCGCGTCCGGGCTCGCCGTGACGACGATCTTCTCGATGCCGGGCGGGACCGCGGTGGTGTCCACCACGATCGCGTCCGGTGCGGTGCCGCCGCCGGAGCGGTAGGTCACTCCGGGGCCGGTGGGCTGGTTGTAGAAGATGAAGTCGTCGTCGGAGCGCACCTTGCCGTCGACGGTGAGCAGCAGGCCCGAAACGTCGAGCCGCACCGGTGCGGAGACGTCCACTGCCACGCGGGCGGTGGAGAGAGGGATGTTCGAGCCGGGGGTCATAGCGGTCATGCATGGGGTAACGAGCGACCGGGCTTTGCCGTTCCCTTACCTTCACCCGCCTTGGCGCACTCTTCGGTGCGACTGGTGCGACTGGTGCGACCGGACCGGTCACACGGACAGATCGGCCGGTACCGGCATATGGGCCAGTACGGCCAGATCGGCGGGTTGGTGCAGAAGTGGCCGCCGAGGTGGGTGTGGTCGGGGTTGTCCGGGTCCAGCTCACTCTGTTCGGCGATGAGCCCGGCCGCGTACGGCTCCGAGTCGTCCCTCGGCTCGTATCCGAGTGAACGGGCCGTCGTCAGGTCCCACCACAGCCGGGTGTTGTCGGACGAGCCGTGGACGACGGTGTGCCGCACGTCCTCGGCGGTGAGCGCGGCGTGGAAGAGCCGGGCACCGTCCTCGGGGCTCGTCCAGACCGAGAGCATCCGTACGGACGTCGGCTCCGGGAAGCAGGAGCCGATGCGTACGGAGACGGTCTCCATGCCGTGCCGGTCCCAGTAGAGCTGGGCGAGGTCCTCGCCGAAGGACTTGGACAGGCCGTTGAAGGACGCCGATGAGTCGGCCGCGGCCGTGCGCCGGGCGCTGGAGCCGGTCTGGTCCGGCTCCGGCTCCCCGGAGGCCGGGTGGGCGGGCATCGAGAAACTCCTCGGCGCCGACCTCGCCGCCGCCACCCTCCAGTGGCGTGGCCGGGTCGCCCGTACGCTCCAGGAGTCCGCGGTCGCCGCCGTACGGGTGGCGGCGGCGGAGCAGTCCGAACCCCTTCCTCACCCCTTGAGCGCCGCGGTCATCATCTCCTGGGCGATCGGCGCCGCCAGACCGTTGCCGCTGACCTCCGTGCGGGCCGCGCCCGAGTCCTCGATGACCACCGCCACCGCGACCTCCTCGCCGCTGGAGTCGTCCGTCGCGTACGAGGTGAACCAGGCGTACGGGGTGTTGCTGTTGTCCACGCCGTTCTGGGCGGTTCCCGTCTTGCCGCCCACCTCGGCGCCGTCGATTTGGGCGTTGGCGCCGCTGCCCTCTTCGACGACGGTCACCATCGCGCTGCGCATCTGCTCGGCGGTCGACTGCGAGACGACCCGCGTGGTGTCCCCGTCCTCGAACTCCTGCAGCGCGTTGCCCTCGGAGTCCGTCACCTCGGACACCATGTGCGGTGCGGCCAGTTCGCCGTCGTTGGCGAAGGTGGCCGAGACCATGGCCATCTGCAGCGGTGTCGCGGTGACCTCGAACTGGCCGATGCCCGTCAGTGCCGTCTGAGGCTTGTCCATGCCGGACGGGTAGACGCTCTCGGAGGCCCGTACCGGAACATCGAGCTTCTCGTCGTTGAAGCCGAACTTCTCCGCCATCGCCTTGACCTCGTCCTGGCCGAGGTCGGCCGCGGCCTGTGCGAAGACGTTGTTGCAGGAGTACTGGAGCGCGGTGCGCAGCGTGGCGTTCTCGCAGGGGGCCGAGGGGATGTCGTTGGGCAGGACGGTGCTGGTGTCGGGCAGGGTGTACGGGTAGGGGCTGTTCGTGGGCTCGTCGACGGAGCCGTACAGTCCGTTCTCCAGCGCCGCGGCCGCCACCACCAGCTTGAACGTCGAACCGGGTGCCAGCGACTGGCGCAGCGCGCGGTTGACCATTGGCTTGCTCTCGTCGTCGAGCAGCGTCTCCCAGGCATCGCCGTCCGTCGTCCCGCTGATCGTCGACGGGTCGTACGAAGGGGTGGAGACCATGCCCAGGATCTGCCCGGTCGTCGGGTCGATCGCGACCGCCGCCCCCTTGTCGTCGCCGAGCGCCTCGTACCCCGCCTTCTGCACATCCGGGTCGATGGTCGTCACGACGTTGCCGGGGTCCGCCTGCTGGCCCGACAGCACGTCCATCGGCTTCTTCAGCCGGTCGTCGGTGCCGTCCAGCACATCGCTGTAGATCCCTTCGAGCTGTGTGGCACCGTACGCCTGCGAGCTGTAGCCGGTGACGGCCGAGTAGAGCTCACCCTCCGTATAGGTGCGTTTGTACGCGAGGTCGCTGTCCTCCGTCGCCTTCGATCCGGTAACCGGGTTCCCGGCCACGATGATGTCGCCGAGCGGCTGCGCGTACTGCGCGATGGTGTTCCGCCGGTTGTGTTCGTTTTCTGCGAGCTCCTCGGCCTGGTACGCCTGCAACCAGGTCGCCCGCAGCAGCAGGGCGAGGACCAGCAGCAGACAGAAGACCGAGGTGTGCCTGATCGTCTTGTTCATTCCGCATGAGGGACGAGCGGGGCACCGCGCTACGTTCCCGGTTGTGCTGTTTCTCACCGATTTTTCATGATCGGCCGGGGCAACCGAGGGCGATGCCCCGGGTCACCCCGGCAGGGTGAACAGCAGCTCGTCGGTGTCCTTGCCGCGAGCGTGCGAGAACCCGTGGTCCTTGCCGGTGACGGCGAACCCGCACTTCTCCAGCACCCGGCGCGAACCGGTGTTGTCGGCCGCGGCCCGTGCGTGCAGCGGGCGTTCCGGTACGACGTCGAGCAACGCGCGCAGCGCGGCCGTCGCGACCCCGCGGCCCCAGTGCGCCCTGTCGATCCAATAGGTGACCTGGCGGTCGTCCGGCGGCCCGTACGCTCCGACGTTGCCGACTGCCGCGCCGTCCACGACCACCGTCCGCATCACGATGGAGCCGTTGGCCAGGATCCGTCGCCAGTGGGCGTTGAACGCATGCCGGTCGGTGGGGTCCTCGCTGGTGAAGGCGGCCGTCCTGACCGACTCCGGGTCGGACATGAACACGAAGAACGACGGCAGGTCGCTGTCGCGCACCTCGCGCAGGGCGACACGCATGATCAGAGCCTCCGGGTGGCCAGCGTCAGCCGGTCCCGTGCGTCGAACAGCGCGTCCTTCACCATCTGCTCATGCGCGGGCGTGAGCCGGGCGACCGGCACCGAGCAGCTGATGGCGTCGCGGGCGGGCGTGCGGTACGGGATGGCGACGCCGAAGCAGCGCAACCCGAGGGTGTTCTCCTCGCGGTCCACCGCGTACCCCTGCTCGCGGATGAGGTGCAGCTCCTCGATGAGCTTTTCGCGGTCGGTGATGGTGTGCTCGGTCAGTGCGGGCAGGGTCTCCGGGAGCATCTTGCGGACCTGCTCGTCACTGTGGGTGGCGAGAAGCGCCTTGCCGAGCGAGGTGGAGTGGGCGGGCAGCCGACGGCCGACGCGGGTGAAGGGGCGCAGATAGTGCTGGGACTGCCGGGTGGCGAGGTAAACCACGTTCGTTCCGTCGAGGCGGGCCAGGTGGATGGTCTCCGTCGTGTCGTCGGACAGCCGGTCCAGGGTCGGGCGGGCGGCCACGACGACCTCGTCGCCGTCGATGTACGAGGTACCGACCAGCAGGGCCCGTACGCCGATCCCGTACCGCGTGCCCGTCGCGTCGGTCTCCACCCAGCCCAGTTCCACCAGCGTGCGCAGCAGCATGTAGAGACTGGACTTGGGATAGCCGACGGCCTCCTGCACCGCGGCGAGCGAGTGCATGCCGGGACGCCCGGCGAAGTATTCGAGCAGTTCCACCGTCCGTACAGCGGACTTGACCTGTGCCCCACCAGACTCGGCAACCGACATCGCCCTACGCCCCTTCCAGCCCACTTACGAAACCCTGCGACTTCTTGCCAACACTGAACGCCCGGAAATAGAGTCGCTTCATATTCACGATCGGGAACTCTGTTCAGAATACCGAACAGCTTCTGTTGTGTGGCAGTGGAGCGGAAGGAATCATGGTGGCAGCAGCACCAGTCTGGAGCGTCGACCCCCGCACGGGGAACCCGCGTGAGCAGGTTGCGGTGGAGGCTACGGCGGAGGAAGTCGACCGTGCGGTCCGGGCCGCTCATGCGGTACGCGGTTCGCTCGCCGACCGCACCGTGCGGGCCGCGTTCCTGCGCACCGCAGCTGATCTGCTCGCCGAGGCCGGGGAGCACGTCATCGAGGCCGCCGACGCGGAGACCGCACTCGGCCCCACCCGGCTCACCGGCGAACTCGCGCGCACCGCAGCCCAGTTGCGGGCCTTCGCGGAGGTTGTCGACGAGGGCGCCTTCCTCGACATCCACATCGACCACGAGGACGCCACCAGGACCCCGCCCTGGCCCGACCTGCGCCGCTACAAGATCCCGCTCGGGGTCGTCGCGGTGTACGCGGCCAGCAACTTCCCGCTCGCCTTCTCCGTCCCCGGCGGTGACACCGCGAGTGCGCTGGCGGCCGGCTGCCCGGTTGTCGTCAAGGCGCACCCCGATCACCCCGCCACCTCCGAACTGTGCGCCTCCGTACTGCGCCGGGCGGCGGCGCAGGTCGGCCTGCCGGAGGACGTACTGATCCTGGTCCACGGCTTCGACGCGGGCATCGAGCTGATCAAGCACCCGCTCGTCGCCGCCGCCGGTTTCACCGGCTCGGTACGCGGCGGCCGCGCCCTGTTCGACGCGGCGGCGGCCCGCCCCACCCCCATCCCCTTCCACGGCGAGCTGGGCTCCCTCAACCCTGTTGTCGTCACCGAGGCGGCCGCCGCCGAGCGCGGTGAGCAGATCGGCGCCGGGCTCGCGGGCTCGATGACCATGGGCGCGGGTCAGTTCTGCACCAAGCCCGGCTTCGTCCTGGCCCCGGCCGGTGAGACCGGCGACCGGCTGCTGAAGTCCCTGACCGACGTGGTCGGCGACACCGAGGCCGGAGTCCTGCTCGACCACCGGATGCGCGACGCCTTCGTCGCAGGCGTACGCGAACGGGCCGAACTCCCCGACGTGGAGGCCCCGGTCGTTCCCGGCGCGGGCGGCGACCACGCCGTCGCGGCCGGTTTCCTCACCGTACCGGCGCACCTCCTCACCGCGGAGGGCCCGCACGACGCGCTCCTGGAGGAGTGCTTCGGCCCGGTCACCGTCGTCGCCCGGTACGCCTCCGAGGACGAGATCACCGCCGTCCTCTCCCGGCTCCCCGGCAATCTCACGGCCACCCTCCAGATCGCCACGGACGGCGCCGACGCCGACGCCCCCGGACTGCTCGCGGCCCTCACCCCGCTGGCCGGCCGGGTCCTCGTCAACGGCTGGCCGACCGGCGTCGCCGTCGCCCCCGCCCAGCACCACGGCGGCCCCTACCCGGCCACCACCTCCACCTCCACCTCGGTCGGCGCCACCGCGATCGAACGCTGGCTGCGCCCCCTCACCTACCAGACGACCCCCGAAGCCCTGCTCCCGCCGGAGCTCCGCGACGACAACCCCCTGAACCTGCCCCGCCGGGTGGACGGCCGCCGTGCATGACCCTGCACCTTCCCGAACTCCCCTTTGAAGTCGGGCCGTTCGGGCCCTCAATGAGCGTCCCAGAAGCCGACGCTCATCACTTCTACGGCGGCGCTGCGAACTGCTCGGGCGCCGCCGGGTGGTGTCCCAGCGGCGCCCGGGGCTGGTGTCAATTGGCGGCTACGGGACTCTCCGCCGACTGGAGGTGGGCTGCCATGGCCGGGTCGCTGATGCCGTCCCTGCCGGATTCCACACGACCCGCGAATCGGCGCTCCAGCGATGAGCCGTCCATGGTGACGGTGAAGTCGTACCAGTGACCGCTCTGGTTCAGCGACCAGCGCCGCTGAACTTCCTTGCGGGGCGGCACATGGACCGTCCGGGGCCCAGCGAAGCGGTAGGCGTGGGGCTCGACGTGCAGCGTGACCGCCTTCGGTCCGGGATTGTGGACGGTGAGGACGACAGAATTGTCGGTACGGTCGTACCGAACCTGGAGTTCGGGGCCGGCCTCGGAGGCTGTACTCCCGGTGAAGGAACGGAAGAAGCCGCCCGGACCGTGGACCTCGAGGTCGTACGCACCCGAGTCGGTCACCATGGCGTCCCACACGTCGGTGAGGTGTTTCCCGGCCTCGACGGTGTAACGCCGCGGGATCCGGTCGAGGTGCAGCCTGTCGTACACGTGGAAGACGGCGCCCTTGTGACCCCTGTTGAGGAACCGGAGGGTGACCGTGCCCGCGCCGTGGTCGGTGGAGGCGTCGGTGTGGAGTTCGTACGGCAGCGCGCGGGAGTAGCGCGTCCCGCGCTCCTGGAACAGCGGCTCCGGTGCCGTCGGGGCCTTCGGTGACGGCAGGGTGCGCTGGTGGGCGTCGGAGTCGGCCCAGTCGCTCTGGTCGGGAAGTTCCGGGAACCGCTGCTTGTTGGGGTGCTTGAAGTCGAACGCCGAGGAGAGGTCACCGGAGACGGCGCGGTGCCACGGGCTGATGGCGTCGATCCGGACGCCGAAGCGCTGCTCGAGGAACATGCCGACCGAGGTGTGGTCGAACACCTCGGAGTCGACCCAGCCGCCCCGGCTCCACGGGGAGACGACGTAGAGCGGCACGCGCGGGCCCATGCCCCACGGTCGGGTCGTCCCGGTGACCGTGTCGTCGGCCTTGAGCCACGACGACGGCTTGCCGGACGCGTCGAAGTACTCGCCGTCCACCGGGACCGTCGACTTGCCGGCGAGGGTGCCGTCGAGGTTGTACGACGGGACGGCCGGTGCGGGGACGTGGTCGAAGAGGCCGTCGTTCTCGTCGAAGGTGAGCAGGAAGACGGTCTTGCTCCACACCTCCGGGTTGGCGGTCAGCGCGTCCAGCACGTCGGCGGTGAAGTTGCCGCCGTGCGTCGGGCTGGAACCCGCGCCGGGGTGCTCGGAGTTGGAGGCGGTCGTCAGCACCCAGGAGACCTGCGGCAGGGTGCCCTCGAGCACGTCCTGGCGGAGCCGGTCCAGGAAGTCGGGACCACCGGTCATGCCGTGCTCGTACACCGGCGTGCCCGGCTGGGCGTTGCGGAAGCTCTCGAACGCCAGGCAGCCGTTCATCGCACCGGTCCAGTTGTCGTTCATGTCCTGGTAGATGTGCCAGCTGATGCCGGCGTGCTCCAGCACGTCCGGGATGGTGTCCCAGGTGAACGCATTGCTCGCGTACTTGTAGGTCTGCGGCCACGCGTCCGGCACCCACTCGCCCTTGATCCAGCACCGGAGGTTGTTGGGCTCGGACTGGTCGGGGCCGCAGTTGACGCCCTGGCGGCCGAGTTCGGGGTTGAAGTTGGAACCCGACCAGAACGTGATGCGGTTGGGGTCGGTGCCGGTGGTGATGGAGCAGTGGTAGGAGTCGCAGATGGTGAACGCCTCAGCGAGGGCGAACTGGAAGGGGATGTCGTCGCGCCGGTAGTACCCCATGGAGTATTCGGTCTTGTACTTCGGCCAGTGGCCGAGCTTGCCCTGGTTCCACGCGGCCTGCGCGTCGGCGAAGGAGTGCGGCGTCGAGGGGACGAGCAGGGCGCTGGAGCGCTCGGGGTCGAGGTGGTACGGCGGGATCTCCCGCGCGCCGTCGGACTGGTACCAGACCGGCTTGCCGCTCTCGAGCGGGATCGGGAACCGGTCGCCGAAGCCGCGCACGCCGCGCATCGTGCCGAAGTAGTGGTTGAAGCCGCGGTTCTCCTGCATCAGGATCACGACATGCTCGACGTCCTTGATGGTTCCCGTGCGGACGGCTGCGTCGACGGCAAGGGCCCGGCTGATGGATCCGGGGACCACGGACGCGGCGGCCGCCGCCCCCAGAGTCGTCGCCGACCTGCGGAGAAAGTCGCGTCGGCTGGTTGGTGAGGGCATGGCACATTCCTTCGCTCGGCGGACAGGGCTGCGCCCGGACAGGGACCGTCTCCGGGAATCACGTCGGCCTCCAGAGCCGGGTGTTTCCCGTACGGCGACGGCTGCAGCCAGCACAACCTAGAAAGGCACGATGAACCCGGGCCGACCGTGCAGAAGATCTGCGTGAACAGCGCCGGACACGACGCCTGGCCCGCAGTGCGTGACCTGCGAAAAGGCGGCGGGGTGCGCAAGTACGGAGACCGGTTGGTGCTCGACTCGGTGCTCTACGTGCTGCGCCCGGGCTGCCAGTGGCGGATGCTTCCGCGCGACCGGATGCCCTGGGACGCGGCCCACCGCTGGTTCACCAAGTGGCGCCGGGACGGTATTTGGAACCGCATGCACGACAAGCTCCGCCGCCGGGTCCGGGTCGGGGCCGCACGCGCGGACCGACACATCGGCCGCCGTGATCGGCTGGCTGGTCCGAAACCGTCGGCCGGCCCGCGAGTACGAACGGCTGACCGCGACCTCCGAGGCCATGATCAAGGTGGCAGTGATCCGCTTGATGCTCGTCCGGCTCGCCGGGCAGTCCTTGCGGTGGAGCCATCCGTGATCTATTGCTCTGACCGGGAAGGTTCACCGGGTTGTAGGAGGCGGGCAACTTCCGCGGAAATCCGTTTCAGGGATTGCTCGGGTGCCTCTACTGTGGCGCGGTGATGACTGAGGTGATCGTTCTCAACGGTGGTTCCAGCTCGGGGAAGTCCGGGATCGCCCGGTGTCTGCAGGCAGTCCTGCCGGATCCGTGGCTGGCTCTCGGGACCGACACGCTGGTTGACGCGATGCCTGCGTCCATGCAGGCGTCGGATGCGGGGATCGAGTTCGCTCCGGACGGAGAGGTGATCGTCGGGCCGGAGTTCCGGACGCTGGAAGCGGCATGGATCGAGGGGGTCGCCGCGATGGCTCGTGCGGGCGCCCGGGTCATCGTCGATGAGGTCTTCCTCGGCGGAGCGGACTCGCAGCAGCGGTGGCAGAAGGCTTTGCGTGACCTGCGGGTGCTGTGGGTCGGCGTCCGGTGTGACAGTGCGGTGGCCGCAGGCCGTGAGGTCGCACGGGGCGATCGGACCATCGGGATGGCCGTCTCCCAGGCGGAAGTGGTCCACCGGGGCGTGGTCTATGACCTGGAGGTGGACACCACGCATACCGAGTCGATGGAGTGCGCACGGGCCATCGCCGCGCAGGTCAGGTGATCGACGGCCTGGCTGTCTGCCGCTGTGACCGCGGCACCGTGATGATCAGGCCGCTGCTGCCAGGGGCCGTCCGTCCCAGCGGATGCCCTTCTCGCTGCGGATCCGGGCCCGTTCGCGGCGTTGGGCGGCCAGCACGTCGCGGTGGCGGGCGTTGGTGTTGTGCCAGCGCAGGTAACGGTGCAGCTCACGGGTCTGGACGGTGTGGTTGGGGTGGTGGGAGTTGGCGAGGGTGAACTCCCGCAGCGGCCCGAGGCGCGCTTCGATCGGATTGGCCCAGGAGGCGTTGGTCGGGGTGAAGCACAGCTCGACCTTGTTCCTCTTCGCCCAGCGGCAGATCTTGTTGCCCGTGTGGGCGGAGAGGTTGTCCAAGATGATGTGGATCGGGGCGCCGTCGGGGCGGGCGGCCCGGATCGACTTCAGGGCCGCGAGGGTGTTGGCCGTGCCTTTGCGGCGGTTGACGCCCCACAGGGTGTCGTCGCCGACGGAGTAGCAGCCGTGGAAGTAGGTGACGCCGTGGGTGCGGTGATAGGTCGCCGGCAGCCGGCCGGGACGGCCGGGGCCCCGGCCGACTCCGCATGTCCGGCATCGTCAGAGAGCGTCGCCCGGACCGCTCGCGTACCGCAGGAAGCGCGTCCAGCCGGTGCGGGTGAGCGTCAGGTGGGGGAGGGAGGTGTCTTTCGAGTCGCGGACGAGGACTGTGTGTTCGGCGACTGCTACTTCGATGCACTCGCCGCCCTCGTTGGAGCTGTAGCTGCTTTTGAACCACGAGTTGTCTGCCGGGCTCTGAACGCGGACATCGGGCTTCATTGGTCTTTCAGCAACCTTTCGATGAGCGCCGAGGACTTGCGCGGTGTGAGTGCCTGAGACCGGATGCATCCGTATCGTGACGCCAGGATACGGACCTCCTCCGGGTCGGTGATCAGCCGACTGATGTTCTGCACCTCAAGGTAACCGACCTGGGGTTTGCGCGTCGGAGTGAGGAGGATGAACGGGCCGCCCAGACCGGCGTGTTCAGGGTGGTCCAGGGGCATGACCTGAAGCTCGACATTGCGCAGCTTGCCCAGCCTGATCAGTTCGTCGAGCTGTTCCTTGTGAACGTCCCGTTCACCGATCGGGCGCCGCAGGACACCCTCCTCGATGACACAGTTCACCATCGGAACCGGTCGTTTCGTCAGTACCACCTGCCGTGCCAGGCGTGCCGCCACCCGTTGCTCGATCAAGTCGTCGTCCAGTAGCGGTTTGCGCATGGCATACAGGGCGCGAGCATGAGCCTCGGTCTGGAACAGGCCGGGTACCGTGTGGTTGCTGTAGTACGAGAGCTCGACGGCATCCGCCTCCAGCTTCGCGTAGTCCTTGAACCACGCCGGATGCTTCACCCGGGCCCGCGCCTTCGCCCGCGCCACATCCTCCTTCGCTGCCCGCAGCAGGCCACCCGCCGTCAGCAAGTCGTCCGCCGCGTCGAGGAATTCGGGCTGTGGCGTCCTGCGTCCCCGTTCCAGCGACCGGATCAGGTCCTCGCTGTACCCGAGCCGATCGCCCAGCTCCCGCTGGGTGAGGCCGACCCGCTCGCGCAGCAGCCGGACCTGGCGGCCGATCACGTGGAACAGGTCCGTGGCCTCCTCCGAGTCGTCGTTGTCACCGATCGCGTCGTCCAGATCCATCGCTGCCCGCCTTCGTTCCATGGGGTCGACCGTGTTCGTCGCCCCGGTACGGGGGACAACCGGTACCGGTTGCCGTAAGTACCGGTACACGCACGTTACGTACCGCTGTCGTTGCTGGTCAGCGTACGATCACGTGGCCACGCTGGGTGGCGTGACAAGCGAATCCGTAGAGATCGAAATTCCGCAACCGACGGCCTCCGCGCCGCAGTTCACGCAGCTGTTCAGTGCCACCCGTCGGGGTGCGCGACTTGCCCGCCTGCTTGCCGTGGAACAACTGGCGGCGTGGGGATGGCCGCGTGACGGCGAGGGCACCGACGCTGCCGCGCTGGTCGTCGCCGAGCTGGCGGCGAACGCGGTCATGTACGGGCGGCTGGACGGGCGGGGTTTCCGGCTCGGGCTTGCCCTCCTCCCGAGCGGACGGTTGCGGATCGAGGTCACGGACCCGCGCGGCGAACGCCACCCCACCGTGTCCCGGGAAGCCGTTGAAGGAGGCCGGGGGCTGATCATCGTCGATGCCCTCGCCGTGGAGTGGGGCGTGGACGCGTACCCGCCGTCCGGGAAGACGGTCTGGGCGGAGGTCTCCGCGACGCGCCTTGATGGCCGATAGCGCACCGTTGGTGCAGCCGATGGTCGGCGGCCGCTCCCGGTCCTCCAGCGGCGGCTCCAGCGCCCCGACCGCCGACCTGCCCGCGCAGCAGGCGTCGCCGCAGGACGGTACGTGAGGTGCCACTGGGGCATAGCTGTCCACCGCGCAGGGTAGACCGATCGACCCGACCAACCTCACCCGCACCTTCACCACGCTCCTCCGCAAGGCCGGCCTCCGCCGCATCCGCCTCCTCGACATCCGGCACTCCACCGCCACCCTGCTCCTGGAACAGGGCGTCGAACTCGTCGTGATCAAGGAACTCCTCGGCCACGCACACATCGGCGTCACCGCCACCGTCTACGCCCACATCCGACTCCACCTCCAACGCAATGCCATGACGGCACTTGGGAACGCTCTCGACCGCCCCTGACCAACGGACGGCAATGGCGGCGAACACCAGGGGTGTTCGCCGCCATTGCCGTCAACTACTGCCGTCACCCGCTCCAAAGTAGGGCAAAACCCCTCCCCTGAAAACTCCTACTTTTGCGGATGCACGCAAGATCCACAGGAGTCCTAGTACTCCAGCCGTAGATCGTGATCTTCATGCCCGTGTGGCTTGTCGCCGATAGTGGCTGGCCTGGGATCGGGCCTGGTGACGGCGCCGCCA
>NZ_JBVHDS010000004.1:0-156457 GCF_055563255.1 Streptomyces sp. NPDC002958
TGGCGGCGCCGTCACCAGGCCCGATCCCAGGCCAGCCACTATCGGCGACAAGCCACACGGGCATGAAGATCACGATCTACGGCTGGAGTACTAGGGGGCATCTTCTGACTCCATACAGCAGCGCGCCCCACGCACACGCCGCTCTGAAGGCAGGCATGGTCAGATGCACGATGCGTCGAAGGACGGCTTGGCCTACCAGCGAGGTCTCCGGCGTGAGCGGAAGGCCCCTTCAGCGGTTGGCGGTCGTGGCCGCCTGCCGGGCAGCATACCTGCCCGGCAGGCGCGGCGGTATGAACGGTCAGCTGGCGCCTTGCAGCGCTGCGTGCCCACCATGGCCTGATCGACGCACGGTCGGTCCTCCGGCCGCCGCGCCCGGCAGGGTTGAGGCGTGGCCGTCTGAACGGGTGTTGGCGGTACGGGAGGCCGTGCCGGACCGATACCGGATCATCCTCGTGATCGGAGCAGGTCTCGGGCTCCGCCAAGGGGGCGCTCGGGCTGTCTCCGGACGCCTTCGACATCGAATCGGAATTCGAGACCCTCAGGGTGGCGCGGGGCGAACTCGGGCGAGTGCCCTACTACTCGTGGATGCCCAAGGAAGCTGTCCACGTCCGGCGGCAGGACAAGATGGTGCGGGCGAAACTGTGTTTCGCGCTTCCCAGGTCCGCAAGGTCCGGGACGTGCCACTGCCGTCAAGCGTGGCCCGGGCCATCCGACGGTACATGGAGCAGTTCGCACCGGTGCCTGTCACGCTGCCAACTCCCGAACTCCTATACAACGCGTCTGACCGGAAAACTCCAGGGTGAGACGGGTACGGCGAGGTAGCCCCTGGTCGGTGATGTCGAGGGGCTGCTTGCGGGTGCTTCGGTGGGTTCGGTCAGGCGGTGGCCGGGGTGAGGGTGACGTCGTGGCCCAGGGCGGCGAGCTGACGGACGAGGTCGCGGGTCTTGCGGGTGGGGTCGAGGTTGCGGGTGTGGAAGTCGGCTCCGAGGTCGCGGTAGCGGGCGGTGGGGTCGCTCATGAGGTGCCATACGGCGACCAGGATGGAGCGGGCGACGGCGACCAGGGCTTTCATGTGGCCGCGGCGTTTGACGATGCGGCGATAGCGGGCGCCGAGGAAGGTGTCGGTGCGGGCGGCGGAGATCGCGGCCTCGCCGAGGGCCCCGCGGAGCCAGGGGTTGCCCTTGCCGGTGGGTCCGGAGGTGTTCTTGCCGCCGGACTGGATGGTGCGTGGGGAGAGTTTCGCCCAGGAGACCAGGTGCCCGGCGGTGGGGAAGACGCTCATGTCCAGGCCGGTCTCGGCGAGGATCACCTGCGCGGTGCCCGGTCCGATGCCGGGGATTTCGTCGAGGCGTTCGGTGTCGGTGATCGGTATGAGGGTGCCCTGTCCGGGGCCCTCGTCGTCCTCGGTGGTGGACAGCTCGGCCAGGCGCAGGGTGGATGCGGGCGGTGAGCTTGTCGATCTGCACGGTGAGGTAGTCGATGGTGTCCAGCAGCATCCGGCACATGAAGGCGTGGTGTTCTTCGAAGCGGCCGGTCAGCGATTCGGCCAGGGCGGCGTGGCTGGCCTTGATGGTGCCGTGGGCCAGGTCCGCGAGGGCCTTGGGGCTGCGTTCCCCGGCGATGAGGGCTTCGAGCATCGCCCGGCCAAAGACGTCGAAGATGTCGGCGATCACGGTGGAGAGTTTGATCTGGGCGTCTTCGAGGAGTTTCTCGGTTCGCTGCTTGTGGCGGGTGCGTTCGTGTGTCATGACCGCGCGGGCCCGGGTGAGGTCGCGGAGTTCGCGGATGGGTTTCGGGGGTACGAAGGAGGTTCTGAGCATGCCGCGTTCGGTGAGTTTGGCCGGCCAGACCGCGTCCAGACGGTCGGTCTTGGGCCGGCCGGGGACGTTCTTCACGTCACGCGCGTTGACCAGCCGGCGCTCCAGACCGCGGGATTCGAGGAGGAAGAAGTACGGCTTCCAGTATGTCGAGGTGGCCTCCATGACCACGCGGGTGATGCCCTGGCAGATCAGGTGGTTGGCCAGTTCCAGGATCGCGCCGGATGTCGCGACGGTGTTGAAGACCCGCTGGACGCGCTTGCCGGGCTTGTCCTCGTGCGGCACCCGCAGGCAGACCATCCCGGACGCCTTGGCGATATCGATCGCGGCGACGCGTTCCACCAGCTCGGCAGCCTGCTCGATCTCCTCGACGTCCTCACGGTCCTCGGCCATGGACAGCTCCCCTCAGTCCTCGTGTCCGCGAACAGAACGGTGCCTGCCCGTGGGACCGCTGGGGGAGCGAGAATCTGACCGGCGTGCTCGAAGGCAGCAGTGCGTGGCCCCTCTGCGATCCCGGCGCCAGACTGACCTACGGGCTCAACGTCCCAACGAGATATCGGGGTCGGCGGGCAGGCACCACGATCATGTTTTCACGCCAGCAAGGCGTACCCGCAAGGGATCAGGGGGACTGACCTGCGGCCGACAGGCCCTGCTGGTTCTTGCCCACCTGCGCTGCGGTGACGCCTACGCCCGCCTCGCAGCGGGTTTCCGCGTCGGGGTCGCGACGGTCTACCGCTACATCCGCGAGGCCGTCGACCTCCTGTCCGCACTCGCGCCCACGCTGGAACAAGCCATGGAGACCGTGCGCAAGAAGGCGTACGTGATCCTGACGGCACGTTGCTGCCGATCGACCGAATCGCCGCCGACCGCCCGTACTACTCGGGGAAGAAGAAGCACCACGGAATGAACGTGCAGGTCCTCGCGGATCCAGCCGGCCGTCTGATCTGGGTCTCGGACGCGCTGTCCGGAGCCGTGCACGATCTGGCCACGGCCCGGACCCACGGTACTCCTGCCGCTCTTGCCACCGATGCCATCAAGTGGTGGGCGGACAAAGCGAATCAGGGCGCCGGTCCTGCTGTCCGCGTTCCGTTCCGGGGTAAAGGCCTGCGCGGCTGGCACCGGCGTCACAACCGAGATCACGCCAAGATCCGCAGCCTCGGCGAAACGCGTCATGGCCACCCTCAAATGCTGGAGGCTCCTGCGGAAGCTCCATTGCAGCACCACCCGGATCACCGCCGTCGTCCGTGCCGTCGTCGCCCACGAACTCGCCACCTGATCAAGATGGAAAAGGATTAGTCTGTGCCCAAGCAGCTTCAGCGGTCTCTGCGACCTGAGCGTACTATTGTGACTGAACGTCAGAATACTTCACTTGCAGGCTCTCTATGCAGTTAGCATGCTGGGAGCCCACTGCTCACGAGAGGCGGCGCCGGTTGGCCAGGCATCATCTGCGCTTCGCGCCCAAGATCCTCACGCGTCTGGGTGAAGAACTCGTTCCGCATCCAGACATGGGGATCATGGAGTTGGTACGCAACGCGTACGACGCCGACGCCACTGAGTGCAGCATCGAGTTGGTCGACTCCGGGCGCCCTGGCGGCTCGATCATCGTTTCGGACGACGGACACGGGATGACCGATGCCGAGCTCACCTCCGACTTCCTGCTCATCGGCAGTTCCAGGAAGTCATCGTCGCCGTTCACCCGCAGCGGTGAAAGGCGGCGGGTCGGCGAGAAGGGTCTCGGGCGTCTGGCGGCGCTTCGTCTGGGCCGCCGTGTGAAGGTCACGACACGATCCGAGGCGACCCTAGGGGTGCAGTACACCCTGGGTATCGACTGGGACGAACTCGACTCCGCTCACGCGGTGGAGGACGTAGCGCTTGAACTCCGCGACGCCCCGCCTCACGCCCGCGTGGGGACTCGTATCGAGATACACGATCTCCGGCAGGGGCTGAGTGTCGCCGATGTCGACCGGCTGATGCGCTCGCTCACGCTGCTCACGGGCCCCTTCCAGGCCGAGTCGACCTTCAAAGTTCTTTGGAACCCCACGGCGTTCGGGCATGAGGACCTCACCTCGGCCGTGACGGATGAACACCTGCAGTGGGCCGAGTTCCACTTGTCGGGAAGGCTCGGTGAGGATGGCAGCCAGTCGGCGGAACTCAGGGACCATCAGGGGAATCTGATCGGCACTGCAACGGCGAGCGACCTTCGCTCCGCGGCCGCCGGAGGCCGACGCCAAACGACCGACACAGGCGGCCAGCGCCTTTTCACCAGTGCCCCTGCGGCCAAGTTCGACCTGTGGATGTTCAACCTCAACCCGAGACATTCGGTCTCCCTGCGTGACTCAATCCAGCCAACACCGGAAATCAAAAACTGGCTTGCCGACGTCGGCGGTGTGCACCTCTATCACCATGGGCTGCGAGTCCAGCCCTATGGGGATCCTGACGATGACTGGCTGAGCATCAACGTCCGTCGTGCTGTGCTCTCCGAATTCCGGCCCTACACAAACAACTCCGTAGGTGCACTGGTCGTCAACGACCCGGAAGATCGCCTCCAGCCGAAGACGGACCGCAGCGGGTTTGTCCAGAACGCCGCCTTCGGTGAACTACGTGAGTTCGCCCGGTCCGCGATCGAATGGGCATCACAGCGCCGTCGTCAGATTCGCGAAGCCGAGCGACAAGTACAACGCAAGCGTGCGAAGGCGCAAACGGCCGATGCCGAGGCCGACTACACCGAAGCTAAGAAGGCCCTTGAAGAGCAACTCGCGGACAACCAGGGTCGCCTGGATGGCGGCCTTGACCGCGAGTCGGTTCAACGTATCTTGACCACCTCGCAGCACCTCGCGGACCAGCGTCTGCGAGAGATCAAGGATCTTCAATCCGAGTTGCTCCTCTACCGGGCCCTTGCCACTGTGGGAACGAGTACCTCCGTGTTTGCCCACGAGGCGCAGCAGCCCGCTGATCGCATCCTCCAGGAAGCGCGCACGGTCGACCGGAGGGTGCGTCGGGACATCGATCCGGTAACCGTCGACGACCGCTACAAACCGTCGCTGAGTGCCATCATGGACGGGGCCCGCACCTTGCAAATCTTTGCGAAGCTCCCCCTGGAACTCCTTGTCCGAAAGAAGCGCGATCTGACATACGTGGACATCGACGAGGTGTGCCTGGCCACACTGCGCCTGTTCCACAACTTCCTCAGTGACCGCTGCATTCACGTCACCCATGATCTCGATGGCCAAAACCTTCGCGTACGAACCTACGAGGCTGCGGTCGAATCCATCGTGTCCAATCTGCTCGTCAACTCCATCCACGCGCTGACGCGTACGGACGGCGGCCTGGAGCGCAGGATCCACCTCGCGACACGCTCCTTCGTCGATAAGGACGCTCCGTGGATTCGCCTAACCGTGGATGACTCGGGCCCAGGCATCCAGGACGCCTCGACCGATGAGATTTGGGTTCCCGGGTTCACCACCCGAGACGGTGGGACAGGGTTGGGTCTGACCATCGTCCGTGACACGGTTGGCGACATGTCGGGACGCCAGAAAGCTTTCAGAAACGGCCCTCTGGGAGGAGCCCGGCTACTGGTCGAGTTGCCTGCCTCGACGACGTCGGCTCTCGCCACCGGGGCCACGTACGACGAACGGGAGGAGTGACGATGTCTCTGCGCTTTGAGGATGTCCACAGGGTCGGCATCGTGGACGATGTGAAGGCCGACGCAGAAGCCCTAGGCCGACTCTTCGAAGACTTCGACATGCAGGCTCTGATTATGCCCCGGCCGCGTCCCCGCGCCACGGCGGAGGAGTATCTGTCGTCACTCCCCCCTCTGGACGTACTCGTCTGCGACCACCAGTTGCGCAACAGTTGGACGGTCGCATTCACGGGAGCGGAGCTCGCCGCCCGCGCCAACAGCCGCCCTCACAAGCTCCCGGCCATCGTCATGAGTTCGCATGTAGGCACCCACGAGGCATCATCCATCCACCGATGGCGGGCCGACATCCCCGCAGTCTTACCCAAACAGGCCGACGACGAGGAAGTCCTCGACGCTGTCAGATACGCTCTCGAAGAGGCGGCCGGCAGGTGGTCACGGGAGCGGAGCCGGTTCCGCACCCCGATCGAGGTCCTCGCCGTGCACCCGGCAGGTGAAGCACCATACGCCGAAGTGCTGGTCAGTGGCTGGAGCCTGACGCAGGTGGCGCAACTGCCGCTGCTGCGCTTCGAGGAGGACACCGGGATTCCCGCCGACGCCCTGCTGCCCGGCACCTGGTTGCGGGCCGAGGTCAACTGCTACGCCCCTCGGGCTGAGGACCTTTGCTTCGCACACATCTCCCTGGCCCCCCAACTGTCCGAGGAAATCCGCGCCCTGTGACCGTTCCCTTTCTCCCCCGTCAGAGCGCATCTTCCGAGGACGAACTCGCGGTCACGATCCTGGATGTTGGTCATGGCAACTCCGCCATCGTCCGCGACGGGCAACGGTGCGCGGTTGTCGACGCCGCGGACGACACCACACACGCCGAACTCGAAAGACTCGGCTGCACGGACCTCGAGGAAGTCATCGTCTCGCACGTCGACAACGATCACATCGCGGGAATGAACAGGCTCCTCCTGGACCCGCAGTGGTCGCTCGGCCGTGTCCGGGTCAACACCGACGCGTCCAAGGACACGCTGGCGTGGCGGCACTTGCAGGAAACCCTGCAGCTCGTGGCGGACGACAAACGCACCACCGGCATCCTTCCAGTATCTACGGATACGGGCCTTCCCATTCGGGTGGGCCGGGCGGAGCTCGAAGTGTGTCATCCTCGATCGCTGATGGCGCTCTCGGGTCCGCGCACGCGCGATGCCCGGTTCGGCACGGTGACGAGCAACACCATGTCCGCCGTCATCCGGATCCATCTCGACGGCGCGGCGGCCGTGCTCCTCGCCAGTGACATCGACGGCGTCGGCTTGCGGGACATCTTGGATCGCCGGAGTCAGCAACTCTGCGCGGATGTTCTCGTCTTCCCGCATCACGGCGGCCTCCCCGGGGCTATGAATCCGGTGGAGTTCGCCCGCTCACTCACGTCCGCGGTCGACCCGCGCATGGTGATCTTCTCGATGGGAACGAGCGGCCGAACCGCCAACCCGCGACCGGAAATCATCGAAGGCGTACGGGCGGCGGCACCCGACGCACACATCGCCTGCACGCAGCTGTCGGTCCACTGCCACGAGGCGAGCTCTCCGCCGCCACCCGAGGGGCACCTCTCCAAGGCCATGGCCCGTGGCCGTTCCACGAGTCGCTGCTGCGCGGGCAGCATCGTGATCACCCGCACCGAGAACGGCTTCCAGTATGCACCGCCGCTGTCTCGTCATGGCGAGTTCGTGCTCGCGCTGGAGCCAGGGGCGGGGACAGGAACGTTGCCGTTGTGCCGCGCGGGGGCGTCGCCGATCCCGAACCCTGCGGCTGGCAACAGCGTCAGATAACAGCAGGTGGACGAGGTCAGCTGTATCTCGGCCCAGACCGTCTTGGTGTAGCGGAGCGGAGTCCAACCGCACCCACGTGCGCGGCTCCCAGCCGCTGCTGTCCGCATACCGCCAGATTCTCGCCCTGTTCGAGGACGGCGAGCACGGCCTACGGGCCCAGGACTTCTCCGAAGCCCCAGGCGCCGGCATCGATCGCACTCGCAGCCTGACCACCACACCAATGGTGTCCGTCAAAGCGGAACAAGCTCACGGTCAAGTGCGCCACGTACTCAGCGGCAGTCTCCGGGTTAGCAGGCAGCGGCCGCCGACCGACGCTCGCGCGCAGTGAAGGCGGCCATGTCGGCGGAATACATCAGGCGGGTGGAGCGGTGCTCCCACGAGGTGGGCGCAGGCTCAGCCCGCGACACGGCGCCCGTCTACGACAGAGGTCCCGCGCTCGCGTGGTGCGGGTCCTCTTCTGCGTGGCGAGGTGGTCAGCCGGAGGACTCGGATGCGCGGCCGGACCCCAGGCTGCGTCGCGAGGCCGGAGACGTCGGGCAGATGGCGGTTCACCTCGTCGACCAGACGCGGTCGGCGTGACACGACCGACATAGGACGTTGCGAGGCCACTTCGGCGACAACCCTCCGCGAAGGCTGACGTACCGTCAACCAGTCAAGATCATCTTGCACGTGCGTTGCACAAGGTGCTGAAAAACAACAGTGATCAATGGAAAGCTGTGAAGGTAGATATTCGCAGGTCAGCTGGCATGTTGAGGTGTCGTGCCCCGTGCCTCCAAGGGGCACGACACCCCGCCCGTCAGATGTAGACAAAGCTTCTGACGCGTGCAAATGACCCCTCTCGAAGATCATCTTGCACGGTTGTTGCACAAGCCGAACGGAGCAGGAGTCACGCGGCCCTGGTGTAGGCGCTCCGGACCGCGATGCGGACCTTGGAACCGGCTCCCACGACCCGGTGCACGTATTTACGCAGGGTAAACGCGGGATCGGCGTGTCCGAGTCGGTCCGCGAGCGTGTACACGTCTACCCCGCCGTTGATCATCATCGACGCGTACAGGTGTCGGAGCGCGTGCATCATCACGTCGCGGGACTGCGTCGTCCCTTCGCGTCAGGCTCAAGGGGCTTGATGAGGCCGGCCGACGCCAGGGCGGGCTTCCAGCGGTAGGAGTTGAACCAATTCGACTGAATGGCGGTCTTCTCCCGGGTGTAGAAGATCAGCCGCACCGTGACCGGGTCGCCGCCTTTGCTGCCCCACGGTCGGGTCACCTCGACCGGCGGGTACTTCTCCATGTGCTCGCGCAGGGGGATGGCCACGTCGTCGGTCAGCTCGACCCACCGGTCCTTCGGGTCCTCGTCGCTTCCACCCTTGGGGAGGGCGTATGCCAGGAACGAGCCGTCGTGGACTACTTGCCGTTGCACGTGCACCATCGTGCCGTCCGGGTGCGCCCAGTCGATGTCATCTGGAGACAGGCCGAATATCTCTCCTTGACGAAGACCCAGGCCGCGACCGCAGTCGACGAGTGCCTTGTAACGGTCTGGCAATTCGGCACGGATCTTCTCGGTGTCCTCCCAGGCGAGGGTCAGATCAGCCCGGCCGCCACCTCCTCGCTTCGGCTTGGCGTCCTGCACCGATTTGGGCGTCTCCGACCCACTTGGCTCGGCCGAGGTGAACCGGACCTACTGGCAGGGCGACACCCATCCGCGAGCCTTCGGCATAGGCCGCGACCTGCCCTACAACGCCTTCCTGCACTCCGAGAAACAGTACGAACAAGTCGACCTGTATCTGCCCGGCGGACAGAAGATCCACTTCACTCGCACGTCGCCGGGTGCCGGTTATGAAGATGCTGTCTTCGAGCCGCTCGACACCCCCACCGGCTTCCGCGGATCGAAGATCCTCAATAACAACAGCCGGTGGGAACTGCGCTTCCGCGACGGCAGCGTGTGGGTTTTCCCGCAGTATTCGCCGCTGAAGGAGATCCGCGACCGGCATGGCAACGCGCTCAAGTTGACTCGACTTTCTGGCAACAAGGGCGAGATCACCCGTATCACCACACCGGGAGGCCGCTGGATCTCCCTCGCCTACGACGCCCAGCACCGGGTGCGCGAGGCTCGGGACAACACCGGCCGCACCACCTCCTACACCTACGACACCGCGGGCCGGCTGGAGACGGTCACCGACCCGGCAGACAAGGTCAGCCGCTACACCTACGACGGCACGTCGAACCGCATCAAAACAGCTACCGATGCTCGCGGCATCACGTACATGACCAACACCTTCGACACGGAAGGCCGGGTCAAGGAGCAGGTCCTCACCGAAGGTGCGAAGTACTCCTTCGCCTACACCCAGACGGGCACCGGCCAGATCACCTCCACCGAGGTCACTCAGCCGGGCGGCGCAGTGCGCCGGGTCGAGTTCGACGCGGCCGGGTACGGCGTCCTGGACACTGCCGCCTACGGGTCGTCGCTGGAGCGCAAAACAGAGTACGTGCGGGGCCCGAACCATCGCATCGATGCCGTCATCGACCCGTACGGACGACGTACTGAGCTGACCTACGATGCCAACGGCCATGTGACCCAATTCGTCGAGCAGGCAGGAACCGCCGACGCGCGTACCTCGGGCACGGTCACCTTTGACGGGCCCTTCGACCAGCCCACCAAGGCAACCGACCCGCTGGGCAATCCCACCGTCTTCGACTACGACGCCCAAGGGAACCTGCAGACGGTCACTGACCCGGAGAGCCGCAAGACCACCCTCACCTACGAGCCAGACGGTCAGGTCAAGACCGTCACCGACAACGCCGATGCGGTGACGGAGTACACCTACAGCAACGGCGACCTGGTCTCGGTCAAGGACGCTGAGGGCAGGGTGTCGAGCCAGTTCACCGATGCTGCCGGAAGGGTGTCCGCGCTGACGGACACGGCCGGGTCACTCACCACGATCGTCTATGACGAGCTGAACCAGCCCCGCACGGTCACCGACCCTCTCGGCCAGAGCACCGGCTTCGACTACGACGAAAACGGGAACCTCACCACCCTCACCGATGCCCGGAACAACGCCGTCAGCTGGGCCTACGACAACGCGGACCGCCCGGAGTCGGCCACCGACGCCATGGGTGCGCAGGCCACGTTCGAGTACGACGCGGCCGGACTGCTGAAGAAGGCGACCAGCCGCTCCGGGAAGATCGCGATCGCCACCTACGACCTCCTGGGCCGAGCCAAGACCGCCCAGTACGGCGTCGACATCGCAGGCCAGGCCGAATCCAGTGTCAGCTACGACTACGACGGCCACGACCTGCTCAAGCAGATCACCGACAGCCAGGCCGGCAACCAGTCCTTCACCTACGACACCTACGAACGGCCCAAGACAGTGACCGGCCCCACCGGCACCGTCAGCTACGACTACGACGCCGCCGACCGCCGCAAGGAAATGACCGCAGGCGGCCAGACGACCAGCTACGGCTTCGACAAGTCCAGCATCCTCACCTCCGTCACATCCGGCACCCAGGAAATCGGGTTCGGCCTGGACGCGGTGGGCCGGGAAACGACCGCCACGATGCCCAACGGCATCACCCGCACCACCGGCTACGACACGACCGGCACCATCAAATCCATCACCTACGCCCAGGGCACCAGCAGCATCGGCGACCTCAACTACACCCGCGACGAACGCGGCCTGCAGACCCGCCTGACCGGCTCCCTCGCGAACGTCGCACTGCCGGCCGCCGAGGACGGCACCGTCTTCGACAAGGACAACCGCATCACCACCTTTGGTGGCCGCTCCTTCACCTACGACGACGACGGCCAGCTCGCGACCGACGGCATCCGCGACTACACCTGGAACGCCCGCGGCCAGCTCTCCGGTCTGACCAAGGCCGGACAGAACAGCACCTTCGGATACGACGCCCTCGGCACTCGCAGCACCAGAACCGTCGGCGGAACAACGAATAAATTCCTCACCGACGGCAGCAACCCGCTGCTCGAACAGAACAGTTCAGGCGACACCACCGCGACCGTGGCCACCTCCGGGCTGGACGAATTCCTCACCCGAACCGAGAACGGCACCACCCAGATCTACCTGACCGACGCACTCGGCTCAGTGATCGGCCTCGCCAACAGCGACGGCACCATCGCCACGAAATACGCCTACGATCCCAACGGCCAGCCCACCGTCTCCGGAGCCGCCTCCTCCAACCCGTACACCTTCACCGGCCGCGAAAACGACGGCACAGGCCTCCTCTACTACCGCAACCGCTACTACGACCCCGAAACCGGCCGCTTCATCTCCCAGGACCCCATCGGCCAGGCCGGCGGCACCAACCTCTACCAATACGCACTGTCCTCACCCACCACCTACACCGACCCCACCGGCAACAACCCTCTTCTCGTCGGATGCGCTGTCGGAGGCCTTACTGACGGTGCGCTGGACTGGGGGATGCAGCGCTTGGCTGGCCGCAAGGTTGACTGGGGCCAGGTCGGTCGTGCCGCGGCCATGGGTTGTGCCTTCGGGATGATCGGAGCTGGTCTCGGTGCCAAACTTGGGGGGCGTGCCAGATATGAGTTCCAAGGGGAAGGGAACGTCTGGACAAGTGATCTTAGTCATCTGACAGGTAAGTCTGCGAGAGCGAGAAATCGGGCAATCAATGCAATTATAAAAGAGGATTTCCCAAATTTGCGTTTCACGTATACCCCGCAATACAGCCCTTGGGTGAGTACTGGAATTGCGAAACCTGGCGTGGGAACTCAAGTTGGATGGAAGAGGTTCTCCAGTCGAGCGGATCTGCGTAATACGTTGGTTCACGAAGAGCTGCACCATCGATGGTTCGCACGTGGCATCTCGGCCGGGCGTCATCATCCCCGGGATCGGTCCGGGTTGTCTGAGAAGTTCTACGAGACGGTTGCGAGATATGAATCAATGCGAGGTTGGGAATGAAAGAACAGGTAGTACGGCTCCAGTCTGGGTGCGCTGAATGTCATGAGGATATTGAGGGGTGGGCGGTGCAATCGGTTCGAGAGGGGAAATTGGGCTGGGAGGTCGAATGGGATTGTGACGTATGTGGAATTATGCATGATGAAGGTTGGGGGCCGTCTCCCGAATGGATCCGTCATGCTCTTCTTGAAGAGCATGGTCACTACTGCCTGACCCTTGAAGCTGGGACCAGGGTCGGGGGGGCGGTACTCAAGGCGTTTCGGCACGTTTTCGGGATGTCGATCCGGGAAGCGCAGTCCGCAGCAAAGGAGCTCGCTGGAGGTGGGTACCGAGGAACCGGAGTGGAGGTCTCCCTTTTGGGTGAGATAATTGAGAGATCGGGGATGAGTGTTTCGGTTAATGCGTGCAGAGTCTAAACCTCTTTGATTCCCGAGTTCCATAAATTGGGGAACTCCTGGTGTGGGGGAGCGGTAATTTAGCCTCGATTCTTCAGTGGCCGTGAGTGCCTGGCCGGGCGATCGGTTCGCCCTGTTTGTCCCACGTGGTTGCGGACGGGGCCTTCGCGTGTCGCTGCGGCCGCGCCGGGGTTCCACGGCACCCGGAGGTCGTGCGGGTTTGCTCCCTTCCTTGTCTCATCGGGGCTGGTGGTCCGGTGGTCAGGTCGCAGCGGGCAGAGCGGTCAGCCGGTGCCAGCAGGTGGTGAACGCCTTCGCCCAGGGCCAGGTCCGCTTGATCCGCAGCCGACGAGGGCGGGCGTGGTCGGCGAGGCGGGCGGGCAGGTGGTAGAGGCGGAAGCGCATGGTGTCCGGTTCGGCGTCGGCCAGGTCGTCGATGTCGTGCAGGGCCGGTAGTCGCAGCCATGAGTCGAGATCGGCGGCGAGGTTCGCGGCGAGCATCCAGCCGCGGTTGACCTCCCAGGAGGCGGAGGGCAGGTTGCCCAGCCCCATGGCCTTGTTGGTGCGTACCCGGTCTTCCACCCCGGCGTGGGAGCGGTGAAGCACTTGCAATCTTTGCCAGGACTGCCTCGTCGAGCGCGGCCATGCCCGATCAGTCTGACGGGCGCCGGACCAGTATGCAGCGGCGGTGAGTTGTCTGGGTGTAGGCGGCGACGAGGCCGGTTTGTTTGGTGCGCTTTACCCGCTTTGCCAGGACGGGGCTCACGTCGGGCAAAGGTGCGGAGCCTCTCGTGCAGATTTCCTCGCTCAACTGATGGGCGTATGACCGGGATTAGGGGTGGGTCTTCCTATAGTTTCGTGGCTCGGCGTGAATGTAATGTGGTGTTCTGGGTCTGGTGCTCAAGGTTCGAGAGCCCTGGAGTGGGGATGTGGGCGTGAGAAGTAGAAGAGGCATACTGCTGGGCGCAACTGTGGTAGCCGCGGGAGGGGCTGGTGTGATTGCGGCGAATGCTTTGCCCTTCCATTCTTCAACGGTTGATTCCGCGGGTTCGTTGGCTTCTCTGCGGGGCGTGTTGCCCCCCGCTTGTGTGCGAGTCATGGCCCTGGATCTGTCTGGGCAGGAGCCCCGGGTGACGAAGGCTGCCGTGGCTCGGTTGCAGCAGTCGGTTGTGGCGGTTGACGGGGACGGTGTTGATGCCTGGGTGGCGTTGGGGAGCCGTGTCTTCGCGGAAGGTGCGCAACGGCCTCGTCAGCTGCGGGAGATGCCGTCGTTCGCTGGGGATCTGCTTGACGATGCCCAGTCGCATGGGGACGTGCTCGTGCAGGTGGCCGCACCTGGCGAGAGGGCGGTGCGGGAGGCTGCCGAACGGGTGGTGCGGGACGCCGCCGGATGGCGCGTGCGATGGAAGGTCGACGGGTTCCGGGCCGGGAACCGGGTCGAGGGGGGCAAGGGGCTTGCCCGTAATCCGTTCCACTTCACCGAAGGATTCGGGAACCCGGGCACCGAGCGGGAGACGGCCGATCGGGCCGTCGTGCGCAGCGGGCAGGGCGAGCCCGACTGGGCCGTGGGCGGCAGCTATCAAGTGGTGCGGATCGTGCGGTTCGCCACCGAGCTGTGGGACAAGGACTCGGTCGGCGAGCAGGAGCGCATCATGGGGCGTCGGCGCGACGGCCGTTGGCTTGACGGTACGCCGTCCGGTGAGCAGCCCAACTTTGACGCCGACCCTGCGGGCAGGGCTACACCCCTCGACGCGCATGTGCGTATGGCGGCTCCGGACCGGCGGAACCCGCCGCCACTTGTACGGCGCAGCTACAGCTACGACCGGGGTGACGGCGACAAGGGGCTGATCTTCTCCTGCTTCCAGCGGGACCTGGAGCAGGGCTTCGAAGCCGTACAGAAACGTTTGGAGGGTGAGGCCATGGCCAAGTACATCCTCACCACTGGGGGCGGGTACTTCTTCGTGCCGCCACCTGGCGACGCCTGGATCGACGCACTGTTCCGAAACTGAGCCCCGGCCGTCATCATCAAGGCGTGCGTGACCGCTTCATTGATGTCTGGTGCGGTCGCACCAGGTCGAGGCCCGCGACAGTCGGCACGAGCGGGTCTCCGCCCGGGCAGCGGCTAACCAGTCCCTGCGGGGGAGTTGATCCCGGAGGACACGCGTGGTGTCCGACGCTGCTCCTCTTCGGCCTGAGTGCGCTGTGTGGATTCCCCGGAACTCGCTTGATCGAGGCACGTTCGGCGTCGGCCCGGCCCTCCGTATCGCTGCTCAGACTGAATCGAGAGCCCCAGAGGTGGGGGTGCCAGCACAGCCTCTGCTGCTTGCTCCTTGGTTGCAGGGGAGTGGATTCGGTAGCGCGAACTCCCACTGCACGTTTTCGGGGTTGGGGCCGTAGGACCAGGACTGCAGGAAATGTGTGTCGACGAGCAGGTCGAGTATGGGGGACGAGCCGCGCTCGGCCGGGTACAGGATGTGCTGGGTGATGAAGCTCCGGTCGCGTCGCGGCCAACACGCAACCGCGCCCGCTGTGGCTTGCCGGGTCTTCGATGTGGGTGCCGATGGTCGTCCAGACGCGGTCGGCGTGACACGACCGACATCGGACGTTGCGAGGCCACTTCGGCGACAACTCTCCGTAAAGGCTGACTGATACTCAGACATCTCTGGCGTGTCGTCAATCATTCAAGATGATCTTGCACGTGCGTTGCACAAGGTGCTGAAAAACAACAGTGATCAATGGAAGGTCGTGAAGGTGAGTATCCGCAGGTCAGCTGGGCATGTTGAGGTGTCGTGCCCCTTGGCTCCAAGGGGCACGACACTGCGCCGTTCAGATGTCCAGGAACTGCAGCACGTTGCTCCAGTACAGCCAGGCCCGCCAACGCCGCCGGTGGGCCCGTGCGTCAGCCATGGCCTCGGCGCTGTCGTCCAGGGTCGTCAGACCCGTCCACACGGGCGGGGTGCGCCTGCCGTCCGCGGCCAGCACCAGCCGACAGCCGGAGGCGTCGGGCCCGTACACCAGCCGGATCGGCCCCGCCGTACCCGTCGCCGCTCCACCTCGCATCGCAGACCCAAGCGCCGGTCCGAGACCGAAGTCGACGGAGCGCGACGTAGAGGGACGGCTGGGGAATCGGCTCGAAGACTCCAGCTGACTCGTCCAGCCAACGACCTCCGGTTCAGCATCACGTGATGCAGAGCCTTGTAGGACGGTCATGAGGCACAGCCTTTGCGCCCCCCCCCGCCGGGCAGGCCTTCGTCTTTCACTATCGGGAAATATAAGGGCTCGGTGCCCCGTGCCAGCTGATGCGGAGGGTGTCGCGGGCGCGGGTGGCGGCGACGAAGAGGAGGGAGCGGGCCTTGCGTTCCTCGCGGGCGTAGCGCTGGGGATCGGATTCGCGGTAGCGGTCGATGACTGCGGTGCGGGGGATGAAACCGTCGCGGGCGCCGACGATGGCGAGCTTCTGGTATTCGAGGCCCTTGAAGCGGTGCATGGTGCCGACGTGGACTTCGCCGTCGCCCTTGACGCCGTCCTTGGTGAGTTCGGCTACGGTGATGCCGGCCTCGGTGGCGAGGTAGTACATGACCTGGTTGACGGAGTCGCGGTCGGCGACGCAGACGGCGATGTTGCCGCGGGGGTCGCGGCGCGGGTTGTTGCCACCGTCGCCGGAGGTGAGTTCCTCGCGCCAGGCGTGGAGAGTGGTGGCGAGTTGGGTGAGTTCGTCGTCCCAGGTGTCGCAGGGGGCGAGTTCGGGGACGGGGCCGCGAAGGACGGAGCGGTAGCCGGCGAGAGTGTCGGTGCCGTCGTCGAGGTCGTCGTAGGCGGGGGCGTTGCCCTTGGCGTCGACGACCTGCATCGCGCGGGCGAGGATCTCCTTGGTGGTGCGGTAGCTGAGGGTGAGGCGGGAGGAGCGGCCCCGGATGTTGACGCCGACGGTGCCGAGAGTGACCTGCTGGTCATAGATGCGCTGGTAGGTGTCGCCGGCGATGAACATGTCGTCGGGGCCGGGGGCGACCATGGCGCGGAGCATCTTCCAGTGGGCGGGGCGCAGATCCTGGGCCTCATCGACGACGACGTGCTGGTAGCGGTGGGCGATGTAGCGCATGCCGGAGCTGTCGTCGCGGTGGATGAGGTCCTTGCCGCCGACCTCGTCCTTACGGTCCTGCCTGGCCTTGATCTTGGCGGCGCGTTCCATCTCGAAGCGGGCCGCGCGTTCGGCGGCCTGGCCCCAGGTTTCGCGGTTCTCCTTGTCGAGGCGGGCGGTGAACTGCTCGAGGATCTTCCAGATCTGGGCGCGTTCGGGGCGGCTGACGGACCGGCCGCGGCCTGCGCGGCGGGCGTCGAAGTACGCCTTGCGGTTGCTGAGCGACTGGCCGAGGATCACCTGTTCCCATTCCTCGTAGAGGAACTCGGGCTCCCAGCGCTTCTCGTCGAGTTCGAACAGGAGGCGTTGGAGGATGCCGATCGCGACGCTGTCGTAGATGCGCTGCTTGCCGGTGCCACTGAGTGAGTTCTCGTTGAGGACGCGGGCCGCGAGCTTGTCGATGTTGGTGATTTCGACGCGGGCGACGAGCTCGGGTTCGAGGAGGGAGGAGAGGCGGGCGCGGAGGTCGACGGTGAGGTTGGTGGTGAAGGTGGTGAGCAGGATGGGCTTGTTGTGGCTGGGAGGGAGCTGCTGAGCCAGGTGCTTGACCCGGTGGAGGGCGACGATCGTCTTGCCGGTTCCGGGGCCGCCGGAGACCCGGGCGGGACCGTTGTAACGGCGGTCGACGAGCTTGGCCTGGGCGGGGTGGAGGAAGACCTTCCAGGCCCGGAAGTCGCCTTCTTCCAGTACGACGCGGAGGTCGTCGTCGATGGTGGTGACGGTGGTGCGGGCCAGCGCCGCGCCGAGGTCGTCATGTTCGGTGTCGGCGAGGTCGACCTCGACAGGGGCCGTGATCTCGCGCCGGACCTCGTCGATGGACATCCCGGCGGCGAGGCCGTAGAGGATGTCCTTGGTCAGGAGCGGGGCGCCGGAGACCAACTGGTCGAGCTCGCCGCTCTCGGTGACGGCGAGTGCGAGGTTGATGAGCTGTGCGGCGACACCGAGCGACTGCAGGTCCTCGCCGGTGATCCCGGAGAGGAGCGGTGCGGCGGGCTCTACGGCGACCGACTCGTGAACCTCCGGGGTCGGTGCCGGCTGCTGGAGCTCGGCCTCGGGCGTCGGGTCGACCGGGGTGAGGGTGACGCCGGCGCGCTGCAGCACGCTCTGCCCGACGACGGACAGGTCGACGAACTCGATCTCACCGGTGACGCGGTTGATCGCGACGGAGAGTTCTTCGTAGACGTGCTTGCGGTGGCGTACCGCGACGACGAGCCACCGCTCCTGGCCGTGCTCGTCCACGCCGGCCTTGGCGAGGAGGGCCCGGTAGGACTGGTCGATCTTCGCTCGGAAGACCCGTCCGTCGCCCTTGAGGGGCTTGAGGTCGAGGCCGGGGTGGTCGGGGTTCTGCCGGAATCGGTGGCAGAAGTCGTAGAACTTTCCCTTGACCGAGCGGTCGAGCTTGTACAACTCGTGTTCGGCCTTTTCGTACAGGCTGAGCCGGGCGGTCATCAGGAGTTGGAGCCTTCCGTGTCGGGGAGGAGTGTCAGGAGGGTGTCGAGGTGGCCGAGCCAGTCGGTGGCGGTACGTACGGTCCATCCGTCGGCGGCGTATGCCTCGTCGCGCTTGCGGCGCTCTTCCTCGGCTTGGGATCCGTGTGTGTCCGGGGCCACGACGACGGCGATCTTGATCTGGGAATCGGTCCAGGCGAAGTCCGTCTGCCAACCCCGTTCGCCCAGTTCGTAGCCGAAGACAGGGGCCTTCTTGCCCTTGGCGGCGATCTTCTTCGCCAGCCGGGTGAGGTCGGATTCCGGTTCGTCCTCCTCTAGGAGCTCGATGATGTCCTCGTCCCAGGCCCGGTCCCGCAGGACGCCGGCGACCACCTTCTCCAGGGAGGACTCCTCCGTCGATTCGGCGTCGGCCGCACCGGCGAGTACCGCGGTGCGGCTGTCCACCACCGAACTCACCTCGTCGGCAGCCGGGTTCCGCTGGACGATCAGCGATTCGAGTTCGCCGACGCCGCCGCCGATGGTGAGGACCTCCACCGGGTACTCGGCGGCCTGGCTGCTCGCGAGCTGGATGCCGTCGCCGCCGGCGAAGGCCAGGAACTGCAGCAGGTTCGACCAGTACAGCCAGGACCGCCACATCAGCTTGTGTTCGGCGGTGCCCAGGCTCGCGGTGCGGTCGTCGAGTACGGCGATGGCGCTCCAACCCGGCTCCTGGCCGGAGGCATCCACGGTGTAGATCAGCGGCAGCCCGTTTTCGTCCACGGCGTGCAGGACGAGGATCGCTCCGTCGCCTTCCCCGGCTTCCGGCCCCGGCGCCTGACCGCGGCCGAGGGCGGTAAGGGCGGCCCGTACGGCTTCGCGTGCCTGGCCCCGGTCGGCCTGCTGTACGAGCGGCTCCGGCGCGCTCATCAGCCCGCCGACCAGCGCCTTGGCCCGCCGCCCCCATGCGGTACGGGAGGGCTGGCGCAGGTAGGCGAGGAGCGTGTCGATGGGATTGGCGAACACAGCGGCCGAGAAGTGGGCGCGGTCGCCGCCCAGCTCCTCGTACCACTCCTTGGCGGTGTCCTGGCCGATGCGCCGGTAGGGCGGCCACACCGGCTGCGCCTTGGCGGCGTCGCCCTTTTCGAAGAGCTCCAGGTCGTCCCAGGTGATCTGGAAGACGATGTGCCCGTCGGCCCGCAGGTGGTTGCGCTTGGTGCAGTCGGGCGCGATCTGGTTGTGCTTGCGGCTGGCGTGGTACCTGTGGCCGTCGAGGTAGACGGTGACGAGCCGGCGGGGGCCGTCGGTGGATTCGAAGGTGAAGTCGGTGCGGGTGTGCTCCATGTTGCGCTGGGCGGTGAGCCGCCAGCCGGTCGAGCGTACGGACCCGGAGTCGGCGGCCTCTCCAGCACCGGCCCTGGAACCGGTGAAACGCAGGTACCCGCTGTTCGTGCCGCTCTCGTCGAGTGCGGCGTCGTCCTGGCCCTCGCTCCACTTGCGCAGAGCAGCCAGGAAGCGGGCCTCCAAGTCGGACTCGACCTGCTTGTCCAGGCCGATCAGTTCGGTGGACGCCACCTTGGTGACAGCCCAGCCGTCGACGGGGTTGCCGTCGCCGTCGCGCAGTGGCTCGCCGTTCTCGTCGACCGGGCCTAGGAGGTCACCGAGGATCTCCAGGGCTTCGTGGCGTGAGACGACGTCCTGGTGGCGTTCCTCGGTGTAGCGGTGCAGACAGCGGTGGCAGGCCCGCAGGCCCTCGTCCTTGCAGGGGCAGGCGAGGAGTACGGCACGGGCCTTGAGGAGCATCTCCTTGAAGTCGCCGGGGTCGGTCAGCCGGTCCAGATATCCGGTGCCGCCGGGGAGCCGGTCGAAGAGCACCAGGAAGTGGCGCTTCTCGCCGGTGGCCTGGTCGGGCATACGGGCCAGCGTGGTGTCCAGGTGCGCGGGGTCGCCGCCGAACTGCCGGTCGACGCCGAGCCGCAGTGCGGCCTTGAAGGAGTAGATCTTCTCCTCGACGAGCACGGTGGCCGCCGGAAGGAGCACCCGCAGCGCCTCGGTGTTCAGCTGGTGGGCGAGGAGCACCGGCTGCTGGGGCACGGTAGCGGCCTTCTTCCCACGCCGCAGCGGGCACCACGGCTGGTGGTGCTTGACCTTCGGGTTGCGGGCGGCCGAGGAGTCCAAGGCGTCGGTGTCGTGGTCGAAGACCGGTTTGCCGTCGGCGGTCGCCGCCCCGCACGCGGTGCACACGTGGAACGGGGCCATGCGGACGTCCTGCCCGGCGAGTTCGTCCTCGGTCTGGCTGTCGAACCGCATCGGGCCGACGTTGATGCGGCGAATCACCGCCTTGCGGCAGTAGTCGATGCCGAAGGTGTGGTGGGCGTGTCGCCAGGACGCGCCGTGCTTGATCTCCTCCCGGGGGATGTCCACCGCGTCGATGACGGTGTAGTAGCGCTGTTCCCGGTCGTCCTTGTCGTCGCCGATACGGGCGTCCTCGCGTTTGTCGCGGGAGGTGACGGTCGTGGGCTCGATGACCTGGTGCAGGCAGGAACCGTCGTCCGCGATCCCGGTGCTGCCGCAGCGCGGGCATGGTGAGCGGTCGTCCTTGGCGTCCTCGGTGCGGATGTAGCCGCACTCCTGGCAGAACCGCCAGGCCTTCCAGTCCGGCTGAGAGGGGCTGCCGATGTCGATGCCGGTGATCTCGTGCTTGTAGCCGTTGACGTAGAACGTGTTGCCGGGAGCGAGTTCGGACAGGGCGTAGCGCCGAGGCCGGTCGTAGGAGCGGATCTTGGAGTCGAAGCGGTCCCGGCCGGTGTTCGGATCCATACCGTCGACCCAGTACAGCGTCGCGTTGAGGGTGGTGACAGAGTCGATGAGCGCGTAGTTCGGCAGCAGCCCGAGATCACACAGGGCCTGCTGGGCGGTGATGAGCCCGAGCTTGCTCAAGCGCTTGCCGAGCGCCCGGTGTTCGGCGTCGAGTTCGGCCTTACGGTCGCGCTGTTCGTCCTCGGTGTCGTGGAGTTCGTCGCGGGCCTCCGCGATGTACCGCAGTCGCCGCCGCAGCACCTCCTCGGCGTGGAGCCACTGTCGCTCGGCCCGCTCCACCGCGCTGCGCAGCCCGCGCCCGGCGAAGGCCCGCAGGTCGTCGGCGGCCTGCTCGTTGACGCCGACGGGGAACAGGTCCAGAAACCCCTCGACCAGGTGCGAGGCGTCCGCGAGCGCCGCTTCGACGAGATCGGCGAGGTATCCGGACGGGCCGAAGAGGGCCGGGGCGTCCCGTACGACTGCAGGCAGCGGACGGCCGTCAGTGCGCGACAGCCGGCCCCGCGCGGCGAGGTCGAGGAGGTGTGCGAGGTACTGGCGGCGCAGGATCTCGATGGCCGACAGGTGACTGCCCGGCGGCACGATCTGCCCGGCGATCATCTCGCGCGGCTGCTCCAGGTAGTACAGGTCTCGGCGGCTGCGGTCGGGGATGGTCAGCAGGAACGCGTTTCCGGTACGGCGCCCGGCCCGGCCCACCTGCTGGGCGTAGTTGGCAGCGCGCCTGGGCAGCGCGGCGAGCACGACGGCCGACAGGTCGCCGATGTCGATGCCCATTTCGAGCGTCGGCGTACAGGACAGCACGTTGGGATCCTTGAACCCGCTGCCGTCCTTGAACGCCGCCTCGACCCGCTCCCGCTCCGGCCGGGTCAGCATGCCCGTGTGCTCAGCCGTGATGACCTGGTACGTGCCCGCCTTCCGGTACAGCCTGCGGTAATAGTCCTCGCGGTAGTTACGGTCCCGCTGGTGCTTGCCGAGCCCCTCGGGCCGGTCGCCCGCGACGAGGAGGCCGGTGCGGCAGCGGTAGGACGGGCAGCGCTGCCCGTCCCACTGCACGAGTAGGCCGGGGTGGACGGTCTGCTCCCAGAAGCAGTCCGGGCAGCGGACAAACGCCTCGTTCACCTCGGCGTCCTTCAACAGCTGTACGTCGATCGCGCCCGGCTTCAGACCGTAGACGCGCAGGCTGCTGTCGGTCGGAGTGCGCACCGAGAGCAGGCCCGCCTCGACCAGCGCGGGCAGCAGCCGCGACCAGAACTCCGCGGCCTGCTCTCGCGGTAGCCCGAGCGTGCGCTGCGCCCACCGCTCGTACCAGGAGAGACGGCCGGTCGCGAAGTCGAACTCGCTCCTCGTCTTGGGGGTGCTGAGCAGGAACACCGGGGCCGCGATGCCCTTGGGGAAGGCGCGCATACCGGGAGGCCGCTTGCCCCAGATGAAGTACCGGCTGGTACCGGCCTCCGAGAGGTACCCCTCCAGCCACTTGTGACCGATCGCGCCGCGGGTCCGCAGCCGCTCCAGGAAGATCCGCAGGAATCCGAGATAGCGGGCGTCGTCCTGTTCGATGACCGGCAGCCCGCCGCCGCGCCCGTACGGCTCGGTGTGCGCGGCTTTGACCAGGGCGATCGCGGAGGCAGGGTCCTCGATGCGCACGTGGGCGGCGGCGGTGCGGGTGAGTTCCAGGGTGCGGCCGTTGCGGGAGCGGAAGCCGAACTCCATCAGCGCCTCGAACGCGAAGCGCTCGCCGATCAGCTCCCAGGTCTTCTTGTCCCCGCCTCGTCCCTGACCGGACAGGAGCCGCTTGACGCCCTTGAAGTCGTGCAGGTCGGTGGGTACGACGGTGGCAAGGGTCTCGCGGTCGGTGGTCGCCGCGACCACGTCGGCGATCAGGTCGTGCAGCGCGGTCGGCGTCTCCTCCGACAGGTGCTTCTTGAACAGCGCGCGCAGGGAGAAGGTGTACGAGCGGCTGGCCACGAATCCGGCCCGGTGTGCGGCATCCTGCACCGAGTCGTTGAACATCAGGGTCTTGTCCTCACCCTGCGCCTTGTCCATCTCGCCGCCGGTGAACAGCTGGGTGACCGAGGCCGCGGCGAGGGCGGCGGCACCGGTACCGAGGAAGCGGATCGCGTTGTGCGAGCCGCAGGCCGGGCACCAGTCGTCCTCTGCGGCGGTGGTCGCGGTGTCCCCGAGGTAGACGAGAACGAAGGCCGAGTCGGAGCCCGCCAGCCGGGGCGCGCCGGTCTCCTGGTCGTAGTCCTCGACCGGATCGGGCAGCCGCAGGCGGCGCTTCGGCCCGTCCAGTACACGCAACTGCCCGGCGTTGGTGGCCGCGAGGGCGGTGCTGCCGCGGCCCGCACCGCGCCCGGCCTCTTCCATCGGGGCGGCACCGGAGCCCTCCTGGGCCTCCTTCTCGGTGGCCGCGATCAGGTTCCGGACCCGCATCTTGTCCTGGCTGACCGATGCTCGCCGGATCTTGTGCGTGTCGACCTGCACGTCCGCGTCGTCGGTCTCCGGGGAGAACACCGCCCAGCCCGAACGGCCGCAGTCACGGCAGTAGACGGCTGGCAGAAACAGGTTCGCGGCCGCGCCCGCGGTCGCCGTCGTCACCGGGGCGGTACGGGCCGGCTGCTCGCCCGAGTGGTGGGCGGAACCGGCCGAGTCCCACTGGAACTCGGCCTTGGGCCACGGCAGCACACCGCGCACGACCCGCGACACCGACCGCGCCCACTGATGCACCTCGACCTGCACGAAGGGCCGCAGCCGCTCGGGCGTGGAGGCCGGATCACGAGCCACCGAGAGCAGCGCCAGGAGCCGGGCGAGGGCGGACGCCGCCACCTCCGGCTGCCGGGTGATCGCCTGCCCCCAGGAGAACGCGCCCCGCCGCCACATCAGGTCCAGCACCTCGGGCACGGTGCGCACCTGCCCGTCCAGGGCATGCATCACCGCCGAGGTCAGCATGTGGTTCTTCAACAGGCCGCCGAGCACGAGCGGGTCGGTCTCGCGGGTGCCGGTGACGGCCTCGACGAGCGCGAGGAACTCCTCCTCGCCGAGTGAGGGGTCTGGGAGGGTGGCCAACTCGTCCGGGACCGGGATCGGCAGCATCGGATCGAAGCCGCTCGGGGGCACGAACTCGTCCACCGTCTGCCGGTGCTCCCCGATGATCGAGGACACGTCGAACTCCGTACCGAACACCTGCGTCGCGACGTCGAGCAGCTGGCGGACACCGTCCTGGTCCGTGCTGTCGGAGGCGAGCGTTGCCGAGGTCGCCACCGGGCAGATCCGCCCCAGCGGACGGCCCTTCTCCGCCACCCCGACCGCCGAGGCGAGGCGCCGCAGGAGCATCGCGACGTCCGTGCCCTGCGCACCGTCGTAGGTGTGGAACTCATCCACGACCACGTACCGGATATCCGCGTCCGCCCACAGCGGGGCGTCCTGGGCCCGCTGGAGCAGCAGGTCCAGCATCTTGTAGTTCGTGATCAGGATGTCGGGCGGCGAGATCTGCATGTCCGACCGGCGCGTGTACACCCGGTCGTAGTGCGTCGCCGCCTTGTCACCGATGTAGAGCCCGGCCCGCACCTGCTTCAACGCCTCGTGCTCACACAGGAGTTCGTTAATGCGCTGGGCCTGGTCGGTGGCGAGCGCGTTCATCGGGTACAGGAGCACGGCCTTGACCCCAGCCCGGCCGACCCCCCGCTCGCGGGCGCAGTGGTCGAGTACGGGATAGAGGAACGACTCCGTTTTACCGGAGCCGGTACCGGTCGTCACCAGCGTGGGCTTCGGCATACGGCCGCCCGCCGAGGACAGCCGCTCGAAGGCCTTCGCCTGATGCGCGTACGGTGTCCAGCCGTCGGTCCGCCGCCAGTCCAGATACCTGGTCCAGGACGCGTCGGCCGCGACGAACGGCGTGCGCAGGCGGAGGAACGGCCCCCGAAACATCCCGGAGTTCTCGTCCCCCAGGAACCGGTGCAGCGCCTGCCGCGCGCCCTCGTCGGTCAGCGCGTACGTGGTGGACAGGTACTGCAGCAGGCTCTCCTTGAGCCCCTGTGCCTCGAGCGTCGGCCTCACGGCTTGGGCACCTCCTGCGTGACCGGGTCCCACTTACCGGCCTCGACGGCGGCGTCGAGACGCTTCTGGAAGTAGGCGTGGGCCTCGCGCATCTCGGTCTCGCGGTCGGCCTTGTAGAAGGGGGTGGTGTAGCCGTCGGGGGCGGGGGTCGTGGCGGGGTCGGCCTGGTGCTTCTCGAAGGCCTTCCAGTGGTCGCTGGTCTGGCCGTGACCGAAGGCATTCCGATGAGCGGCGATCTTGCGTTCACTGCTGTCGAACCAAGTCGTGTCGTCGTATCCCTGTAGAACCGGGAATCGGGCCCGGTACATGGTGACGAGCGTGTCGGCGTCAATCCCGAGCCAGACAGCCACGAGCGCGTCGATCTCTACGAGGGCAGCCCGGCGGGCGTACTCGGTACGGAGGGGGGTGTCGCGCTGCCAGGTGGGGGTGACCGTGTGGAGCTCGGTCGTCATGTTCGGCCAGGGGCGGGCCCAGGGCTCGTAAGCGGGCCAGGTGGGGTCGTGGAGCTCCTGCCAGAGGTCGGCGTAGGCGGTGGTGAGGCAGTTGAGGCGGAGGGTGCGAAGGAGGAGAGCGGGGGCAAGGGGGTAGCCAGCTTCAGGGGCTGGCAGACGGCGCGCTTGTGCCACGTCGAGATGCCCGACCCCCGCAGTGCGCAGTAGGTAGTCCGCCGGCATCGAGGACCACATGCCAGAGAGCAAAGCTGTCACTCGGTTGTCGGCGGCTTTCGCTGATCGCACGGCATGGATATGTGCAGCGCCCGGTGGGATCAACGCCGGATACAGGCTGCGCTCCGTATCTGGGGCAATCATCTCGCGCCACGCCACTCGATAGAACGCCGTGTACGGCTTCGTAGCCCGGGCGACGAATGCCTCGTCCACCGTCTTGTACTCGATCTCCCGAGGAAGGCACTCCCGTATCGCGGCGAGCCGCTCCCGCACTGCCTTGATCTCTTCGTCGGACCCCCGCAACCGCTCGAGTTCCGTATGGTCCAGCCACCGGTCCTGCGCCCCGCGATACGTGTCCTCGTCCGCCACCCGCCGGTACTCCGACTCCGGCACCGCGTCCGACGCCAGCTCGACGTGGTTGAGTCCGCGCGCCTCGCCGGCGCCCTGGCTGGGTTGCTTAAAGAGCGGGTTGGCAACCCCGAGTTGGGGTCCCTTGAGGATGACGTCGTCCCAGGAGTCCGCCTGGTAGTCCTCCCGGTCCTTCTCTTCCTTGTTGTAGTCGATGAGCGGCGTGTCCTCGTTCGGTCCGTAGACCGACTTCTTCGCCCCGCTCTCATGGAATCCGCTGCTGATCCGGGGCGCGAGTGTCCCGAGCCGCAGCGGATACGCCGCGAGCGCGTCGATCGCCGGGTCTTCCGCCGTACTCACCGGCGTCAGCAGGCGCGCCCGCTCGACTGGGACGTCCTGTTCGCCGGAGAGCTGCTGCCAACGGGCAAGCGTGTTCAGGGTGACCCGAACCACACGCTTGCTGTGAGGTCGCTCGTCCCAAGTTCCATTGAACTTCAGGCCGGGAGCGTTCCCACTGCCGTCGTGGCCTGCGGATTCCCGAAGGGCTTCGGCGGAGTACAGCCATGACAAGTGCTGGAAGTCGATCTCCCCGGACGTGCCGTAAACGTGGACGCCGAAATGCGTGGCATCGCTGACAGGACGGGGGAAGAATCGCTGTCCCGCATTGACGAAGTCACCGTGAACCCGCAACCTGCGGTACGCCGCCTCCCGCAGTGCGGCTTCCTTGTCACCGCTGAAGTGTGAGTCTGGATGGAGCATGCCGACGCTTCCTGCGGTAGCCGTGTGCGCCCACACCTGGCACATGAACGCCCGATACATGTCCGGCTGGCTCCCTGCGATCAGCGGATATACCTGCGACGCCGCCAGATAGCTCGAGACCGTGACCGTCGACGTCACCTCGCCCAGCGTGTACGCCTCCACCTTCGACTTCGCCAGCTCCGCCGTCCGCCGCCGGTGCTTCTCCGCTGCCGCTGGCTTCTCCGTGAGCATGAACCAGGGTTCGAACTCCGCGATGACGGAGTTCTCCTTCCACTCCGGCCGCACCCAGGGCGGGTTCCCCACCTGGAGGTCGAATCCTCCGCCCTCGGCGAAGGCCAGCGCGAAATCCAACTCCCAGTGCAAGAACCCCTGATCCTCCGCGATGTCGCGGACCACTCCCATCCACGGAAAGCGCGCCTCCGGCTCCCGCTGGTCCATGTCCATCTCGGTCTCGTCCTGGATGAGCTGCTCGTACTTGCTGAGCTCCTCCAGGGTGTCGAGAGAGCCGATGAGCGAGCCGGCGTCCGGAACCGGTCCACGGCCGAGCATGGCTTCCAGAAAGTCCAGCCAGTCGTCGAGGTCCTTCAGCGCGATGAGCGGGCGGCGAGCAGGGCGGGAGAGGTCGGGGGCGGGCTGCTTCCTGGTCTTCACCGTCGTCTTGGACGGGCCGACCTCCTTGACCTCCACGTGGACCACGCCGTCGGAGGACGCCTCGATGTCGGACATCGAGATCTGGTCGCCCTTCATGGCGAAGAGCATGGTGTTCTCCACGAAGCGCGGCGCGCTCGTGGGCATGGGTGGGGACGAAGGCGGGTTGGTCACCCCGGCCTCAGCCGCCGGCGGGGACTCGATGGGCGGCGCCGCATCGCCCGGTACCAGCGTCGCGGTCATCGCCTCGATCAGGTCACCGATGCTGCCCGCACCCCCGCTCCCCACCACCGGCGCACCCGTATACGCGTTGTCCGTCCCGTCGAGGAGCCCCGCCTTCCCGACCGGCCAGAACCACAGCGCGCACCACGCGTTCATGACGCGCTTGAGCCGCCAGTACGGGGTTCCCGCCGCGCGGAACAGGTCCGCGTACACCTTCTCCTTCGACATCCGGACAGCGGCACCATCCGGACCTCCCTCGCCCCGCCGCAGGAAGGCGAACTCCTCGTCCTTCGTGTCCGCGCCCCAGACGTCGATACTGCGGGCGATCTCCCGCTCCGACAGCTCCATCCGCTTGACGACCAACGACCACAGGAACTCCGCCCGCCGCGCCGCATCCCGCAGCCGCGTGTACTGCGAGGCAGCCTCGTCGCCGGACTTCCGGTCGAGGATCGGCTCGCCGGTCTTCTTGTTCAGCCGCCGTGCCGGCGTCTTCAGGATCCCCTTCTTCCACTCCGCGAGATCCTTCACCCCGCCCTCAGCCAGCTGCGCGAGCAGCTTCTTCGCGTCGCCGCTCGCGCCCGTGACTGCCGCCCACCCCGGTGTCGGCAGCAGGAACTGGTGCACCGCCCCGTCCGGCAGCGGCTGCTCAGCCCCGTCCTGCAGGAACGGCAGCGGCTCCGGCGCGAGCGGCTTGGCGTTGAGCCAGGGGGCCTTGCCCTTCAGCGGGGCCACGTCCCCCGCCGCGTACACGGCCCGCCGCCCGCCGACCAGCGAGTTGCCGCGCCGCAGATGCAGCCCGAACCACGGGGCCCGCATCCCGGGATGCATGGTGTTCAGCCACATCGAGACCTCGGCCAGCTCGACGCCGGTCGCGTTGAGGTCAACTCCGTAAGCGTTGTGCAGGGCGATGTACGCCTTGGCTTTCTGCTTCTCCGTCAGCACGTCGCCCGTCGGTACGGAGACACCCAGCTCGTCCTGCCGACGCCGCAGGTACTCCTCGGCGACCTGGTTGATCGCCTCGTTGAGGAACGCGCCCGAGCCCAGCGCGGGCTCACAGATCCGGTACTGGAGGAGCTCCGAGGCACGTGTCTTCACGACGTTTCCGTCGGCGTCCCGCTCCTGGTCGAGACGGTGCTTGAGCGCCAGCTCGACCGTGACCTTCGTCAGCGACTCGGGCGTGTAGTACGAGGCGGACGTCTCCCGGTCACGGCCGGCCAGGCGGTACACGAACCGGCCCGGCGGGTACTTCTTCGGGCCGCGCAGCCCCTTCACCGCCTCCCGGTCGTCGTACGTCACCCAGGTGTTCTCGGGGTACTCCTTGAGCCGCTGCGAGGGCACCAGCCAGGAGCCCTTCGCCGGGTCGCCGCCCTTGGCGACCTCGCACAACTCCTCCTCGGCGATGATGCCGGTGTACGACATCAGCCCCTCGTACACGGCCCCGAGCTGGTTGATGCCGAGATTGCGGTAGGAGATAAAGCCCGCTCGGCCCCCGGACCGTTCGGCCTTCTTCAGGGTCAGCAGACGCAGCACCTCGTGCAGGGCGCTGTTGCGCGGCCGCAGGTCCAGCCAGCGTGGTTCGTTGTCCTCGTCGCTGCGCGGGTCGCGGGTCTCGTTGCCGATGAGGCGGACGGAGTCACGCTCGAAGAGCTCGCTGCGCAGGGGCTCGAAGCGCAGTCGGCGGTCCTCGCTCCGGTACTTCGCCTTGCGTCGCCGGGTGTCCTCGTCGTCGCCGGGCAGGTCGTCGTTCGGCTCGGTGCCATAGGGTCGGTAACCGTTGTTGACCTTCTTGAAGAGGACGTCCAGTGAGGCGTGCAGATGGAATCCGTTACGAGCCGTATCCTCGGTCAACAGCTCGTCGCGCTCCACCAGTTCACGCAGGCGTGCCATCGAGTAGCCGGCCTCGTAGGAGCCGTCGTCGGCGGGGAGGATACCCAGTTCGGGACGGGCCTCGGCGTACAGCAAGAACAAAATGCGGTAGAGGTAGCGCAGCGACTCCCGGGTGAGCTGCCGGGCGAACGTCAGGTCGGGGCGCTCGATGTCACGTGGGTCGAGGCCGGACTCCTCCAGGCGATCCAGGATCGCGTTGGCGATGATCTCGACGGATTTCTGGAGTCCTTCGCGAAGCTCTCCGGAGACTCCGACCGCGTTGTCGCGGGACGCCTTGACCAGCGCGTCGATGGCCAGCGGTTTGCCGTCCTCGGCCGGTGCGAGCACGTCATGGCTGAACAGGCCTGCGATCGTGGCGAGTTCGCCGTACTGGCGGCGGTCGTTGCGCTCCAGAGCGGCGTCGAGGTTTGCGGAGAGGTAGCGGCCCTCGCCCCAGGCATGCCGGTCGGCGAGGACGATGACGCCGCCGCACAGGAGCAGTACGAACCGCGGGGCCGCGCCGCCCTCCTCACCCAGCTCGCTCTGGAACAACCAGGTGGCGAGCGCCTGCCCGGTCTCGTAACTCTCACCGCTGCCCGCCCGCAGCGGGTGGAGCAGGCGGCCGTACCCGCCCGCGTCGAGCGCCGTGTCGTTGCTCGCCGACCAGCCACAGTCCAGGGCCACGATGCCGTCGCCGTGCCAGGCCACGGTCACCTCGTGCTCGCGCCCGGCGCGGTGCACAGTCAGGGTCCGTGCGGTGGGTTCCGCTGAGACGAAGGGGAAGCCGAGCGCAGCGAGGACCTGCCGGTGCCAGTCCTGAACGCGCTCGCACCACTCCTCGTCCCCGTAGGTGTTGAGGCGGGCCTCGAAGGCCGCGGCGTCCGGGTACTCGTCATCCTGCTCGTCGGCCTTGGCCTGCTCGGCGAAGAAGCCGCGGTACTTCTCGTCCAGGTACGTCGAGCGCAGTGCCCGCACCGACTCGCGCGGCGTGGGGCGCGGGTCGTGCTCGTCGCTCTCTTGGTTAGCCCAGGCGGCGAAGACGCCCTTCTTGAGGCCGTCGCCGAGCTGCTCGGCGAAGTAGAACGCGGACAGGTACTCGCCGCGGTTGGAGAAGGAGTCGAAGTCGGTACTCATCAGGCGGTCGTCTCTCCGGCAACAGGCGCAGCGGATACATCGGTTACTTCGGTAGGCGTCGCGGACAGCGGTTCAAGGACACCGAGCAGGCGCAGCATCGGCGCTCCGGAGGTCCGCAACGACCGGATCATGGACTTCCGGCGGCTCGCCGTGAGTTTCACGTCCTGCTTGGCCTTCTGCGAGCGGGCCGAGGCGGCGAACAGGGCGTCCTGCTGCCACTGGGCGACCCGCTTCTCGTACGGGGCGAGCACCGCATCGATCGCCTCCTTGTACTCCGCCGCCCGGTCGGTGAGGAACCCGGTCGCCGCGTCGACGGCCGCCGGCACCAGCGCCTGGAGCCCCTCCCGGTCGGCCGGGGTGGCGCGTCCGGGCATCTTCGGGCCGACATTGCACGCGGCGAGGAAGGCGTCGTCGATCCGTAGAACGCGCGGTGCGGTGGGCAGGCCGACGACGGCCATCCACTCCACGACGGTAGGGCGGCCCACCGCGTTGGAGTAGATGCCCTGGACCATGTACACCGGACCGGCCAGGTCGGCCGGTAGCTGCTCGTCCAGCTTCCCGGCCGCTTCGAGATCGGGGGCGAAGGCGAGAACGAACGCCTCGTCGTGCCGCAGGGCGGCCAGAGCCTTGTCGGTCACCCAGTCAAGGACGGGATGGACGTCCGACACGTAACTGACGTTGGGCCACTGGCTCTCGGTGGTCTCCCGGGCGACCTCCAGACGCTTGGCCGCGAGCCCCTTGTCGAAGGTGAGCCGCAGCCGGCCCTCCTTCTTCGAGGTCGGCAGGATGCCCTGATCGGTCAGGTACGACTTGGGCAGCGACTTCAGCCGGTACACCAGGTCCGGCGGCGGTTCGAAGGCGATTGTGCCGTCGTCCTCACGGCGCAGCTTGAGCACGTTCTCCGGCTTGTCGGGGAAGTACGTCTGGCGCAACGCCTCGTCGAAGTAGGCGGCCGTGGAACCCGACGCGCCGAAAAGGCTCGGCACGGTGGCAGCAGGCACGTCGTCGGTCGGCTTTTTGGCCCCGACGTTGCCCATCAGCCGGCCGAGCATCGCCTTCGCGCCGCCGCTGGACTTCTTGATGGACTCCTCGACCGTCCGCCCGGAGATCAAGTCTCGCGTCAGGCGGTCCTCTTCCTCCTTTGCCCGGTAGATACCGGTGACGGCCTCCGCCGAGCCCTCGATCCGGTGCGCCTCCTCCTCACGGGCCAGAAGCTTGGAGCCCACCAGGCGGTCGTCCAGATGCAGCGGCTCGCCCATCTCACCCGTGCGCCACTCCACATCGCCGGTGAGGACCATGGCCCGGAACTGAGGGGCCTTGCTCTGCCCGTAACGGTCGATACGGCCGTTGCGCTGCTCGATGCGGATCAGCGACCACGGAAGGTCGTAATGAATCAACTGGTGGCACTGCTGGTGCAGGTTGACGCCTTCGGAGGCGACATCGCCGGTGAACAGGATGCGGACCGGGTCGGTCTTCAGCCCGAACTTGGAGACGATGTCCTTCTGCTCGTCCTCGTTGTTGGCCTCGCCGTGCATGACCTGGACCGCGCCGCCGTAGGCCAGCCAAGGCTTCGACTCCGCCACGGACGCCTCCAGCTTGGTCCCGGCCCCGAAACCGAGCCTGGACGGGACCACTTTGGCCAGCCACTTCAAGGTGGGGATGCGCTCCGAGAAGACCACGACCCGCATGTCCGACCCCGGACCCACACCGATCTCCTTCAGCTCGCGCACCAGGGCGTCGAGCTTCGCGGAGTCGTCGTCGCCGATGTCGGCGGCAAGGCGCTCAAGATCCACGATGGCCTCGCGCTCGATACGGCGCTCGGCCTCGCGGGCCGCCGGATCCTGCCCCCTCCTGACCTTGAGGGGAGCCTCCAGGACTTTCCGTCGCGCCGCGACCGAGTCCAGGAAGGCACGGTGCGAGGACAGGAATGACTTCAGCAGGTTGTAGGCCACCATTGTGTCCGCGCACACCGAGGAAGCGGCCGGATCGCGCGGTGTCCACCGCGCGGCGAGCTCCTCCAGAACCGCCCGCTCCTTCGCCCCGGCCTCGCAGACCACCGGCCGGGACGGGCCGCGGTCGGCCCACTTGCCCTTGAGGGAGTCACGGACCTCGCGGTCGGTCTTGGTCCGCCGGATGTACAGGTGGCCCAGGTCCTTCACCTCGTACTCCGACGTGTTCGCGATCGCCGTCTTGTCCAGCATCCGGATCAGCTCGGCAAAGGACTCCGTCGCACCGTTGTGCGGAGTTGCGGAGGCGAGGATCAGCGCGTCCGTGTGCTCGGCCAGGGCGCGGGCGAGGTCGTTGTTCTTGGTGCCCCGGTTGACCAGGTTGTGCGACTCGTCGATGACCACCGCGTCCCAGTGGGAGTTCTCCAGGTGATGGGCGTAGACGTCGCTCTTCAGGGTATCCACGGAGATGATCGCGCGCTTGAAGTACGCGAACGGGTTGCGGCCGGCCGGGATGTCGCGCTGGATGCGCTGGATGCCGGTGGAGTCCAGGCGGACCAGCGGGATGGAGAAACGGGTCCACAGCTCGCGCTGGAACTGCTCCAGGACGTGCGCCGGAGTGACCACCAGGATGCGCTCGCCGCGCCCGCGGCGGATGAGCTCGGCGAGCAGGATGCCGATCTCCAGGGTCTTTCCCAGCCCCACCACGTCGGCGATCAGAACCCGCGGCTGCGGATTCTCCTTGGACAAAGCCAGCTCGGCGGGGCGCAGCTGGTGGGTCTGCTGGTCCATGAGGAAATTGTCGGCCAGCGCGAGACCGTGCTCGGTCTGCGGGAGCGCGGTTTTGCGGATGACCGCCTCCAGGTAGAGGCGGGCCTTGCGGTGGTTCGGGGAGTCGTCCGGGACCAGAAGGGTCTTCTTCGGGTCGAGGGCCTCGATGTAGTCGAGCTTGTCGTAGAAGACGGCGTCGGTCCCGCGGACGAAGGAGGAGACTCCGGTGGCCTCGACCATCCAGTCCTCGTCCCCCACCGGCGTAACGGTTTTGACCAGCCATTGCTCGTCGCGGACCCGGACCTGCGCGCCCGGCGCGTACTTGGCCCGGCGGGTCAGGGAGGCGGCACCTCTGGGGCCGGGGACGGCGGAGTCCACGGCTTCATCCGCAGTGTCCTCCGTGTCGAACGCGCCCTGACCGTCGCCGGTCTCCGTCACGCTGGTCACGTACCGCTCCATTCCTTCATACTGCTGTTTCACATGCGCTCCGGAGAAGCCCGGAGGTGAGGTACGGCGACTCGATCGTCTGCCGTTGTGTTACCGCAGTGCACTGACATTGCCTCCGGCGGACGATGTGCCTGATAGCCGAGCTACAGCGCGGACTGCATCGCGTACCGCTTCCGCAAGTCCTCGGAAACCGTCAGAGAGGCCGGCCTCCGACCTCGCCTCGGCTTCTGGGTCGGCGGCTCCGGATCGGAAGTTTTCTCGGCTTCCCGCACGATGTCTTTCGTGAGATCGGCAGGCGCCTCAGCGCCGGCGCCTTCTGAGACCGGGAGAGGACGGTCGAGCGGGCTGTCCTGGTCATCCTCGTCCGCAGCGCCGGTCTCGCCGACCGGGGCCGTGAACTGTTCGATGCGTTCCCACACCGAGGAGGACGGGCCGTTGTCCTGCGCCGCGCGGGCACTGTCCTCGGAGAAGGCCGTCGCACTTACCAGTGCATGGCGGGCTTGCGCCGCCGACAGCCCCGCATCCTCTACGAGGGCCACACACTGCCGGGTCACCTCGGCCAGCATCGGACGGTCGGCCGGCGCGTACGCGAGCATCGCTGTGATCAGCGGGAGGAGGGCATCAGGCAGCCCGGCCAGATTTGGGAACTGCTCCTCGTCCGCCACCTGAGTGGCGATTCCGAGCCAGTCCGCGCCCTCGTACGGGTAGTGGCCGGTCGCCGCATAGAGAAGCACTGTGCCGAGCCCGTACACATCGGCAGGTTCTTTCGGCTTGGTGCGGGCGAGCGCTTGCTCGGGAGGTATGCACCGAATGGTGCCGATGATCATCCCGGCCTGCGTCAGGTTGTCCTTGTCAGCGTCAACGAAGGCCCCGAGACCGAAATCGATCAATATCGGACCGTACTCGCTGAGCATGACGTTCTGCGGTTTGAGGTCGCGGTGGAGCAGGCCCACCTTATGAACTGCTTCGAGCCCTTCGGCGAGCAGCGCGCCGAGGCTGGCGACGAGCGGGGTAGGGAGCGTGCCCCGGCCCTGTACTTGCTCTTGAACCGTATGTCCTGGGACGTACTCGACGGCCATCCAGGGCTGCTCGGCGTACGGATCGGCATCGAGGAAGCGTGCCACTCGGTTCGTACCCACGACCGTTCGCGCGATGAGCGCCTCCTTCTCGAATCGGGCGCGCGTGGCCTGGTCGAGGCGATCCCGTCGAATCACCTTCACCGCGACCGGGTCCCCGCCGGGCGAATAGGCCAGATAGACCTCTCCCATGCCCCCCGAGCCCAGCTCGCGCTCGACCACGTAGCGGCCGATCTGCGCGGGCACCTCTGCCATGTTCTCTGCGTCACCCTCTCGCGACCGCGTCACCGTGTTGCACCATCACCGAAGGTCACCCTATCCCTGCGGCTACGGGAACAGGGCGGGTTTCTGGCCCTTGACGTGCGCCGACGTCAAGGGCGGACGAGTTGGCCCGACGGGAGTCAGCCAACGTACTCACGAAGCAGGTCCGCGAACGCCGTCCGCTCGCGCAGGTCCTGCCGCGGTGAGGGTGTCGCAATGGGGCTCGGTGAGGTTGGTGGACTGACGGAAGGCGCCGGCCGGGCCGGTGCAGGTGAGGGCGTGCAGGTGGTTCGGTTCCTTGCATAGGCGGTTTCAGGTCTGGCCGTTCGTCGTCATGAGGCGATGCTCCTTCGTGGATCAGTGAGGCCGCTGCGGCCGTTGAAGGCCAGGCGCTGCTCGGCGCCCCAGCGAAGGCGGTACGCGTCTGACAGAACTAGCCCGCAGCGCAGTGTGCTGCCGGTAACGTCGCACCATGTCATCAGCGACGGCCCGAGTGCGGCCGAAGTGTAAGAGGGGGCGCTGAGTCATGGGGAAATCAGCACGGGTGCTGGGCGAGGAGTTTGGCCGAACGGCTCGTGAAATGAATGCGCTCCTCAAGGAATACGGCTACCTGGACGGAAACCCCGGCGCTTATGGGCTCACCGAGAAGGGGCGGCAGTACGCGAAGGAGCAATACCATTCACGCGGTACGGGCGGCTACGCCCAGTACAACCGAAACTGGGAAACTCGTACCTGGAGCGAGGAGACGGTAGCGGCACTTAAGGCTGATATGGAAGCCAATCCCGGAGGCTTCGACGCCGGAGGGTCTCCCACTGAAGAAGAGGCCATTTTCGAGTACGAGCCCATCGTGGACTACAGCGGCAGTGATGGTGACGAAGACCCTCAGCTCAGTTGGAAAAAGTTGGCCATCGGCGGGGCCGTAGTAGGCGCTGTTCTCATCGCTCCTCATGTCAAGCCCTTCTGGGACAACAAGGTGAAACCTGCTGCCAAGAAGCTGCGGGACAGATTGGTGAAACAGGAGGCCGTCGAGCCCACCGAATCCTGACGCTCATTCGTGGCGGGCTGCCGAGGGTGGCGACGACCCATTTCACACTCTGTGGCCGTGCGCGGGCAGGATGGTGGCCCGAGTGCCGGTTGGTCAACGCGAGTATCGGCATCCAGGCCAGGAGGTTGCGTGTGATCTGCGCGATCTCGAGCCGGACACGGTTGTGCGCGGTGTGCTTCAGGGGCAGCTTCCGCAGGTCGGTGGAGCGGGCGGGCCGGCTGCGGGCCCGGGTCCGCAGCCGGTTCACAACCGGCAGGTGCGGTTGTCGTTTCTTGGGCAGTTCCGATGCAGTCGCGACTGTAGGGGCGATTTCCGGCGGTACCCCGTCCGTCTCGCATCGGTCTCGCCACTGGTTGCAGGGTTGACGCTAGTTCCTGAATCGGCCGAGAGGACTTCAATGACAGGTACTCGGCTCGTGTGACCAGCCCCTATTGGAGGACAGTATGGACGCGAAATCGATGACCCTGCGCGACCTGTTCGGGCCGGACCGGCGACTCGTCGTGCCGGTCTTCCAGAGGCCGTACGTCTGGACAGAGGACCGGAACTGGCGCCCGCTGTGGGAGGACGTCACCGCTCTGGTTCACCAAAGGATGGAGGATGAGGAAGTTCATCCGCATTTTCTTGGTGCGGTCGTGCTGGATCAGTTGCTGACACTCACGGGGTCGATGCCCGCCAGACAGGTCATCGACGGACAGCAGCGGCTGACGACGCTGCAGGTTCTCCTTGCCGCGGTCCGCGATGTCGCACGGGAGCTCGATGTCCAGGACAGGTACGTACGTGCGCTCGTCAAACTGACCGCCAACGACGACGACATGACCGACGACTCGCATGCGGCATACAAGGTGTGGCCTACCAACATTGACCGTGACTCGTTCCGCATGGTCATGGACGGTCGGCTGCGACGGCCCGTCGACGTCGCGTCCCCCGTTACTCCGGACGCCTCGGCGATCGTGCAGGCGTACTGGTTCTTTCGCAATCGCACGGTCGGGTGGGCACAAGAGCTGAACTACAAAAACAGGCTGGACGAGGGCTTCGATGCCTTGGTGCGCGTACTTCGTGACAAGTTCGAGTTGGTCGTTATTGATCTCAAGCCCGAGGACAACGCTCAGGTCATCTTCGAAGCTCTGAACGACCGAGGTACCCCGTTGCAGGCCTCTGACCTGGTCAAGAACCTGATTTTCCAGAAGGCTGAGGAGCAAGGGTTCCCGGTGGAGGAACTGTACAGGGACCTATGGGCGCAGCTGGAGACTCCTGACTGGCGCAAGGAGGTGCGGCAGGGAAGGCTGAAGCGGCCTCGTCTGGATGTCTTCCTCATGCAGTACCTGACGGGTGAACTCGCCGAGGAGGTGATGGCTCCCGAGCTCTTCCTGACCTTTCGCAGGTACGTCAACGCCACTGATATGGGTCTGGTCAACCTGATGAGGCGCCTGGTGGAGCGGGCAGGGGCCTACCGACGGCTGACAGCCGAGGAACAGCCGCTGACATCGGAGGGCCGATTTCTGCGCACTGTTGGTGTTCTGGACGCCAACACCGCGATGCCCGTGCTCCTGTGGCTGGTGAGCCGTTTCGACGAGGACGACCGGGCCGGCGCGGTGGCCACCCTGGACTCCTACCTGGTGCGACGCACCGTCTGCCGCCTGACGACGAAGAACTACAACCGGCTCTTCCTGGAACTGCTCAAGGAGCTGAAGGCGAAGGACGACCCATCGGTCGTGGAGGACTTTCTGCTCCGACAGGACACCGACTCCGGGTTCTGGCCCCGCGATCGCGATATCCGCGACGTTTTTCGGTCCCAGCCGTTGTACAAGCAACTCACGCGGACCCGGATGCGGCTGTTGCTGGCCGAGTTGGAGGACTCGCTGTATTCGGGCAAGACCGAGCGACAGGTTCACAACGGGGAGTTGACGATCGAGCACCTACTGCCCCAGGCCTGGGAGGAACACTGGCCGCTTCCCGATGGCGGAGGCCGCGGAAGCGTCGAGGCTCATGAGCGCAGGCAGTCCCTCCTCCACACCGTGGGAAACCTGACTCTGCTCACTGGCAGACTGAACACATCGGTATCCAATGGCCCCTGGGAGCGCAAGAGATCCGACATCCTCGTGCACAGTGCACTTTCGTTGAACCGTGCCCTGCCCGCTCAGTGGGACGAGGAGACAATCCTGGCCCGGGCTGACCATCTGTCCGAGGCGTTCTCCCGGCGCTGGCAACGCCCGGATGGAGGCGCGCCCGCCTTCGTCGCAGGCCTCCCGGCACCCCCGCTGGGGGCGCGGGAGACTACCCCCGTAGGTAGGCCGGCGACGGTTCAGATGCCCCGGTCCCGGCGTGATGTCGCCCGCCACATGCGAGAGGTCTTCGCCGGTCTCCCGGTCGGGAGCGTCCTGGCGGTTTCGCAGATAGTGGCGGTCCCCACGAGCCAGTACGAGGCCGGTGAGATCAGTCCCGGCGCTGTGGTCGCCAGACTGCGCGCCGACAACGTTCCCGGTATCCGGGCCGTGCCCGGTTCCAGCCCACTCTCCGCCCGCAAGATCAGCTGAACTGTCCCGCACTCGTGCGGGAGTGCACTTCCTCGGGACAGGATCCCGTCACGAACCGGTGACGCCTGTTGCCGCGGCAAACTGGCGGATCCGCAGGGAAGGGTTTCGTATGGGGTGGCGAGAGGGCGCTGGGGAACTGGACGCGCGGATGCTCGAGCGTCCGCTTCCTTCGGACGCGGTGGGGAAGTTGGGAGTCTGGCTGGCCGGAGACGGGGCGCCGTACGCGGACGGGACCGGCGCGCACGCCGTTCGCTACATCCCGGCGTCCTGGGCCGGGATCCGACCGTGGCCCTCGGCGCTGGCTGAGCGGGTCGGACGTATGCCGACGGCGCTGAGCCGGGCGCAGGTGCTGGCGGTGGCCCGGACTGGGGCAGCAACGGCGAATTGGACCGAGACACTCGTCGCCAGCTACGTCTGGGGACAGGGTGAAAACGGCTATGGGGCCTACCGGCTGGGTGAGATCCTGCGCCCAGCGCCGATTGAGGCGGTGCTGGAGGCCGATGGCGCCGTGGCGGGCTACCGCAGGCTGCGCGGCGCGATCGCAGGCCTTGGACCGGCGTTCTTCACCAAGTTCCTCTACTTTGCTGGCGGTGCCGTAGTGGACGCGTCGGGGCCGCGCCCGCTCATTCTCGACCAGCGCATAGCCCGTGTTCTGCGCGCGTACACGACACGACTGGGGGAGGAGGCCAGGCTCGAGGAACCCGCGAAGCTTGCTGCCTGGCTGTGGAGCGACGGCGGGTGGACCCCGCACCGCTACGACGTATACCTGAGATGGGCACACGGCGCCACCGGGCAGCTGACCGGGTCCACGCATTGGCCGTTCGCTCCCGACCTACTGGAACTGGCACTGTTCAGCGGCGCATGGGCCCCGTAGAAGGCCCCCCGGGCCGTCCTCCGATTCGGCGGCGCCGCGTCCGCCGCTCCTTTGGATCCAGCCCCCATGGCCAATACTCCAGGACCGCCCTCACGAGGCGCCTGCCGCCAGGTGGGGCGTGCAAATCTGGCGGTCGACCGCCACCGTCGGCGTAGGCGACAAGTTTCGCTTCATCGCCGAGGTGCGCGAATTCACCGCGGCCCAGTGCCTTTTCTTCCTCGACCCGGTCTCGACGGAAGTCCGGTAGTCAAGATGGGCAGCCGCGTCGTCGCGGGTCAGGGTGCCCGGCCACTTACTCAGCGGTGATCACTTCCAGATTCCGTTGAGGACGAGGGCGGCATGGGCGATGTCGCTGATCCGGCTCGGGCTGAGTGTGAACCGTTCCTGGTTCATGGGCCGGACTTCACCGCGCCTCGCGCCGGCTTGGGGCTTGTCGGCGAAATGACCGAACTTGTCACCCCTGAGGAAAAGTTGTACCTGGCGACCTGCATTGATCTCGCTACCCGTGAAGTGACCGGCTGGGCAATGGCCGACCACCACCGTGCCGCCCTGCCGGTCGCCGCCCGTCGGATGGCCGCAGGACGCTGCGTTCTGGACGAAGGGTGCGGTCATGCACACCGACCGCGGCAGCCCTAGGTCTCAGGGGCGGCCACAGCGTCCGCTCTGTGCGCAGCGCGGACGCTGGTCAGGACGCGATTGATGGACCCGGGGGCGAGCGGGCGGCCGGTATGCGGCGACGGGGTTACGGTCAAGTGCGCCACGTACTCAGTGACCGTCTCCGGGGTAGCAGGCAGCGGCCGCCGACCGACGCTTGCGCACCAGGCAGTGAAGGCGGCCATGTCGGCGGAATACATCAGGTGGGTGGAGTCGGTCAGCTGTCGGTCGGTCTCAGCGGTCCCCATGACTATGCGCTGAGGGCCAGAGCCTGGGGCGCGGAGGCTTGTCGCGCTGCTCATCGTAGGGGCCTGACACCCCGCTGGCCCGGACGTCACGGCGGGTGCTCCCACGAGGTCGGCGCAGGCTCAGCCCGTCACGGCGCCCGTCTGCGACAGAGGGCCCGCGCCCGCGTGGTCTGGGCCCTCTGTCGTGGCGAGGTATTCAGCCGGAGGACTCGGATGCGCGGCCGGACCCCAGGTTGCGTCGCGAGGCCGGAGACATCGGGCAGATGGCGGTTCACCTCGGCGACCACACGCGGTCGGCGTGACGCGACCGACATCGGAAGTTGCGAGGCCACTTCGGCGACAACTCTCCGTAAAGGCTGACGGTTGCTCAGATTTTTCTGACGTACCGTCAACCATTCAAGATCATCTTGCACATGCGTTGCACAAGGTGCTGAAAAACAACAGTGATCAGTGGAGGGCTGTGAAGGTAGGTTTCCGCAGGTCAGCTGGCATGCTGAGCTGTCGTGCCCCTTGCCCTCAAGGGGCACGACACCCCGGCAATCAGATGTCCCGGAAGATCTCGATCTGCGCGCCCACGGAGTTGAGCCGTTCCGCCAGCTCCTCGTAACCGCGGTTGATGACATACACGTTGCGCAGTACGGACGTACCCTCCGCCGCCATCATGGCGAGCAGCACCACCACGGCGGGCCGCAGTGCGGGCGGGCACATCATCTCGGCGGCGCGCCACCGGGTCGGGCCCTCGACCAGTACCCGGTGCGGGTCCAGGAGTTGCAGCCTGCCGCCGAGGCGGTTCAGGTCGGTGAGGTAGATGGCCCGGTTGTCGTAGACCCAGTCGTGGATGAGGGTCTGGCCCTGGGCCGAGGCGGCGATGGCCGCGAAGAAGGGCACATTGTCGATGTTGAGCCCGGGGAACGGCATGGGGTGGATCTTGTCGATCGGCGCCTCCAGCTTGGAGGGGCGGACCGTGAGGTCGACCAGGCGGGTACGGCCGTTGTCGGCCGCGTACTCCGTCGTACGGTCGCAGTCGACGCCCATCTCCTCCAGCACCGCGAGTTCGATCTCCAGGAACTCGATGGGTACTCGACGGATCGTCAGCCGGGACTCCGTCACCACGGCGGCGGCGAGGAGACTCATCGCCTCGACCGGGTCCTCGGAGGGGGAGTAGTCGACGTCCACATCTATGTGCGGAACGCCGTGGACGGTCAGTGTGGTCGTGCCGATGCCGTCCACGCGTATGCCCAGTGCCTCCAGGAAGAAGCACAGGTCCTGGACCATGTAGTTGGAGGAGGCGTTACGGATGACGGTCGTGCCGTCGTGCCGGGCGGCGGCCAGCAGCGCGTTCTCGGTCACGGTGTCCCCGCGCTCGGTCAGCACGATGGGACGGTCGGGCGTGACCGAGTGGTCTATTCGTGCGTGGTAGAGCCCCTCGGTCGCGGCGATCTCCAGCCCGAACCGGCGCAGGGCGATCATGTGCGGCTCGATGGTCCGCGTGCCGAGGTCGCAGCCGCCCGCGTAGGGAAGCTTGAAGGAGTCCATCCGGTGGAGCAGCGGACCGAGGAACATGATGATGGAGCGGGTCCGGCGGGCGGCGTCCGCGTCGATGGCGTCCATGTCGAGCCGCGCGGGCGGGACGATCTCCAGGTCGACTCCCTCGTTGATCCACCTGGTCCGTACGCCGATGGAGTTCAGCACCTCCAGGAGCCGGTACACCTCCTCGATACGGGCCACGCGGCGCAGCACCGTACGGCCCTTGTTGAGGAGCGAGGCGCAGAGCAGCGCCACGCACGCGTTCTTGCTCGTCTTGACGTCGATGGAGCCCGAGAGCCGGCGACCGCCGACCACCCGCAGGTGCATGGGCCCGGCGTAGCCGAGTGACACGATCTCACTGTCGAGTGCCTCACCGATGCGCGCAATCATCTCAAGGCTGATGTTCTGATTGCCGCGTTCGATGCGGTTGACGGCGCTCTGGCTGGTGGCGAGCGCCTCGGCGAGCTGACTCTGTGTCCAGCCCCGGTGCTGACGGGCGTCACGTATGAGCTTGCCGATGCGTACGAGATAGTCATCTGACATGGCGAAAGGCTATCTCAGATATGAGATGCAACCTGCGCCGGGGTGTGGCATTCGGGTGACGGTGGCGGGTGGAGGCACGTCAGTTGCGCGGCCTGGTGTGCGTGAGAGGCGCCGGCCACGGTGCGTCGTTGCCATCGTTCACCCGGATCGCCAGGACGGCACGCGGTGTGCGTCCATCCGGGGCGGACGGACGCCGGCGCGACCGCGACCGTGAACGGCAGATCCGAACGTGAAGGGTCCCGGACGGCCGTGAACGGCCTCGAATCCAGGGCCGCCCGCGCCGCCCGGCCCCCTTGCGGCTCATCGACTCATGCCGACGGCGGGTAACGGGCACGGGCGGGCGGGGTCCGTGCGGGGTCAGCGTGTGCGGCGGTGCAGCGCCGTCGTGGCGAGCGCGAGGGCCAGGCCGGTCGCGCCCAGGGCTGCCGCGATCCACAGCGACGACGTGTAGCCCCGGCCCGCCGAGAGCGCCGCGCCCGCCAGCAGCGGGCCGCCCGCGTTGCCGATGTTGAACGCGGAGACGTTGGCCGCCGACGCGAGGTTGTCGGCGCCCCGGGCCGCCTCCAGGACCCGCGTCTGAGAGGGCGGGATCACCGCGGCCCCCGCCAGGCCGAAGAGCAGGAAACCGACGATCGTGGCGGGCTTGCTCTGCACGGCGACGATCAGGAACGCGGAGACGACCGTGATTCCGGCGAGCGCCCCGTACAGCGTGGGCAGCAGGGCCCGGTCCGCGAGCCGCCCGGCCAGCGGGGTGCCCGCGACCATTCCGATGCCGATCAGGACCAGCATGAGCGGGACCGTACGGTCGTCGAAGCCGGTGACCTCGGTGAGCAGGGGGGTGATGTACGTGAGGATGGTGAGGTAGGGCGCCCAGCCGAAGGCGGTCGCCGCCAGGGCGAGCCAGACCCGGCCGCGCCGGAAGACCGCCAGCTCCTGGCGGAAGCCCGTGCCCCGCTCCCGGGTCATCGGCGGGACCAGAGCCGCGATCGCGGCCAGCAGCACTGCGCCGATAGCGGTGACCCCCCAGAACGCGGCCCGCCAGCCGAGCGCCTGACCCAGCGCGGTGCCCCCGGGGACGCCGAGCACATTGGCGAGGCTCAGCCCCATGAAGACCGTGGCGATGGCGCTCGCCTTGCGCTCCGGCGCGACGAGGCCCGCCGCTACGACCGCGGCGGTCCCCACGTAGGCACCTCCGGCCAGGGCCGACAACACCCGCCCGACGAGCAGTACTTCATATCCGGGGGCCAGTGCGCTGAGCAGACCGGCCGCCGTGAAGAGGCCGACCAGCCAGAGAAGCAGGTGCTTGCGGGGGAGCCTCGCGCCCAGGACCGTGAGCAGTGGGGCGCCCACCACCATGCCCACGGCATAGCCCGACACGAGCAGGCCCGCCGTGGGCAGTGAGACGCCGAAGTCCGTGGCCACTTCGGGGAGCAGCCCGGCGATGACTACCTCCGTGGTGCCGACGGCGAAAGCTCCCAGGGCGAGGGCCGACAGGGACGCGATGCCCGCTCTTCGGGGACGGGCGCCGGGCGCTCGGGTATGGAGCGGGGCGGCTGCGAGATCATTTGTCACGTCATTCAGGCTCGCGTCGCTTCCTGCCGGGAGCAGCGCCTGTCTGCGCAACGATCGGTAAACCCGGCTTACCGATCGGTCGCGGGCGCGTGGTCCGGGGTGTTCGGCGCGTGGGTCTCCTGGTCCGTGATCTTCAGCCCGTCGGCCTTCTGCCCATTGGCCATTTGCCCATCGGTCTTCGGCCCGGAGGTCTTCCGTCCATCGGCCTTCGGTCCGTCGGTCTTCGGCCCGCAGGTCCCCAGTTCGGCCGCCAGCTCCGCGGCCGCATCGACGAAGGCCCGCACCCGCCCCGTCTCGCCCGCCGTACGCCACACCAGCCCGTACTCCACCGGCTCCGCGTCGGTGAACGGCACATACACCACGCCTCTCGGTGTGTAGTGCGCCGCGACATCGGCACCGACGGGGGAGATCCCCTGCCCGGCGCCGACCATGGCGAGGGTCTCCTGCATCGTCGCCGCCGACCTGCCCCGCCGCACCGGCTGCCCGCTCGGGGTGTGCGGCGGCGCCAGGTGCTCCTGCCAGTAGTCCGGTACGTCGCCGGAGCACGCGAACACCCGGTCCCGAGCCAGGTCCTCCAGGGACACCGACTGCCGCTTGGCGAGCGTGTGATTGGCCGGGACCGCGAGCATCCGGGGCACCCGGAGCACGACCGGACCACGGGTCAGGTCGGGTTCCGCGACCGGGAAGTGGGTGACCAGCACGTCGACCCGGCCGGTGCGGAGCGGGCCGAGCAGGTCGCTGAGCTGGGTCTCGTGGATCTGCACCTCCGTGTCCGGATGGATGCGGCCGAAGGCCCGTGCCGCATCCATCACGAACTCACCGGTCGCGCTTCCCAGATATCCGACCGGCAGCACGCCCGCGAAGCCCCGTGCCTCGGACTGTGCCCGTGCCACGCCCTGTTCGACACGCCGGTAGCCGGGCTCCACCTCCTCGTGCAGCCGACGGCCGAGAGGGGTGAGGCGCACGGTGCGGCTGGTCCGCTCGAAGAGGGGAGCGCCGATGCGGCGCTCCAGGCTACGGATCGTCTGGCTGACCCTGGCGCGCGAGACGTGCAGCCGCTCGGCCGTGCGGCCGAAGTGCAGCTCGTCGGCGAGTATCAGGAAGCTCTCGATCTCCAGTCTTTCCAGCACCCGGTCGACGGTACCTCTCGGGCGGACCCGGTGCTTCGGCCGGTTCGGCGGGACGCGAGCACGGCTCCGACTCCATGGCTCACGTGCAACCGCAGCAGGTCCCCGGCCGTCGGTGTGGCTCTCTGTTCTAATGTCGGGCGCGCTCCAATGCCGGGCCCGCGCCCATGACGAAGGACGACACCCGATGACGCTCCCTGCCCCCCTGCATGTGATCAACGAGGGGCTGGCATTCCTCCTGGAAGTTGCGGCCCTCGCCGTCCTCGCGGTGTGGGGGTGGCAGAGCGCGGAGACCACAGCCGTACGTCTCCTTCTCGCCGTGGCCGCCCCTGCGGCGGCGGCCGTGCTGTGGGGGCTGTTCGCCGCTCCGAAGGCCCGGATACGAGTCCCGTTGGCGGGCATCCTGACCGTGAAGGTGCTGGTCTTCGGTGCCGCAGCAGCTGCCCTGTACGCCATGGGCCATCACGGGGCGGTCACCGTCTTCGCCGTTGTGACGGCGGCCAACACCGTCCTGGCGACCCTGGACCGGCACGCTGCGATGCGCCGGGAAGCCTGACCGGTCCGGCAGCTGTTCCCGTGCGTTTCAGCCGATCACGAGCCGGTGCGATCCCGTGCCGTCGGGAGAGACCCCGGCGTCCGTGGTCACGGCTGGGCGGGTCGGGAGAACCGGCCCGCCCAGCCGATCATTGCGAAGAACCAGAGCACGGAATGAGCGCGTGGCCGATCGAGCGCCTACAAGCGTTCTAGGCTTTGCGCGCGAGCAGTTGAATCTCCTGGAACTGCCGCCGGTCGGTGGGCTGAGGCTCGCGAACCATCCGGGCCACCTCGGCCAACCCGGACTTGCGTAGCATCGCGGCTAGGTGATCAGGCGACCACCGATAGGCCGGCGCGACTGCGTGATCGAAGACCTGCGTCGGATGAGACGGATCATCGCTGGCCGAAAAGCCGACCAGAAGGTGACCGCCAGGTGCCAGCACGCGGTGGAACTCCGCCAAGATGACGGGGAGTTCTTGCGGCGGAGTGTGGATGATGGACCAACGTGAGAGTACGCCGCCCAGCGCGCCGTCAGCGATGTCCAACGCATCCATTGAGCCCACGTCGAACCGCAGGCCCGGATAGGCCTGTCGAGCCAACTTGATCATCGCGGGAGAGGCATCAACGCCAAACGCGTCAAGCCCCAACTTGTCCAGACAGGCGGTGATATGGCCAGGCCCACATCCCAGATCCGCGACCTGGCCGTCTCCGCCCGCGCATACGACCTCGGCGAAGGCACCCAAGATCGCGCGGTCCAAAGGCCTGTCACGCAGCTCGTCGCGGAACAGCTGCGCATAGGTGGGGGCAGCAGCGTCGTAGGCCTTGCGGGTGACACTGAGGGCATCGTGTTCGACCATGCTCGCAACAGTAATTCCTGGCGCGGAGGCGAGCCGAGAAAATCACGATCTTCCCTCCCGCCTGTTCGCCCGGGCTATCGCTGATTCGGCGAGCGACCAGGCCGAACGACATAGCGCCGGTCCAGACCGTCGACGACGGCATGCAAGCCTCCCGCGGGTGCCTTCCTGCGTTCGTTCCGTTCGTCACGCCGAGGTGGGGCGGGCGCATCCTCGCAGCCCGGCTGAAGCTGCGGGAGGTGACAGCCGGGCCGGGCACGGCTACGCCTCGTCGCCGGTCTGTTCGCCGGGTGTTCCCCGATCCCGAAGTCGTCCCGGACGATGCGCCGGCTTTCCATGGTCCACCCGGATCGCCGCGACCGCGCGCGGTGTGTGTCCGTACGGGGACGGCAGGGGGAAACGGCGACGTCCGGGGGTCCGGCCCTCCGGGAGTGGTCTCCCGAAGACGACGCGGCCCCGGACATCGTCTTCCTCCGGTGGTCAGTCCTGGAAACCGCCGCTGCGCAGGATGCTGTCGAGGCGGGCGCGGTGCGCCGCCTCCCACGCGTCAAGGGATTCGCCGGCCTCCTTGGCCGCCTTCGCGCGGGCGTCGATGAGCACCTGCTCGTGCCGGGCGCGGGGAACGACCACAATGCCCTCCTCGTCCGCCACCACGATGTCGTCGGCGTATACGTCCACCCCGCCGCACCGCACGGGGCCGCCCAGTGGTTCGACGGCCTTCTTCGTCCCCGGGATCGGGATGACGCCCCTGGCGAAGACGGGAAATCCCAACTCGCGTACCTCGGCGAGGTCGCGGATTACCCCGTCGGCCACGAACGCCGCGATTCCCCGGCGTTGGGCCACGGCACAGACGTTGCCACCGGCGAGCGCGTAGTCCACGTCGCCCGACTCGACGACGATGACGGAGCCGCGTGCCGCGCGATGGATGGCCGCGTATCCTCTTCGCGTACGACGTCCCCGTTCCCGACGCCCGGCGCCCTCGGTCGCGCGACCAGGTTCGCTGAGACGGAAGCCCGAACGACTCGGTTCGTTGAGAAGACGACTTGAGTGAGTGGGGTGGGACAGTGGCTGTCCTTGGACAACGAAGTCAGTCGTTAGGTAGGGCGCTGATCTGCGGCGACTATGTTGAATGACAGAGCCTCGAACAGATCTGTGACGTAGGCCTTCTCTTTCGGACCACTCTCGCGGGCGTGCGATAGGTTGCCCGCCATGACTGAACTCGGGCCCGTCGCCTGGCCACCTACGCCGATCAAGACCGAGCGGCTCGTACTCCGCGAGTCCGAAGCCCGGGACCGTGCGGTGGTTATCGAGCTGAACGCCTCACCAGAGGTGGGCACTTACCTCGGTGGCCCTCGACCGCGTGCCGAGCTCGAACGCACGGTGCCCGAGGTTCCCGGGCGACGCCCCGGCTTTTTCGTGATCGATCTCGACGGGGCGATGATCGGCACGATCACGCTCGATCCGCACGCAGAGCGTCCGGGGCACGTCCGTCCGGACGTCGGGAAGACCGAGCTCAGCTACCTGTTCCTGCCACAGGCGTGGGGATTCGGGTACGCCGCCGAGGCGTGCGCAGCAGCACTCGACTGGTTCGCCGACGCGCTTCCCGGCAAGCCAGTGGTGCTGCGCACCCAGACCGCCAACGAGCGCTCGATGCGCCTCGCGGCAAAGCTGGGGTTCACGGAGGTGGAGCGGTACGAGGACTACGGCGCCGAGCAGTGGTTCGGCGTGTGGTCCTCAGTCAGGCCGTCCGGTTGAGCTTGGGCTGGGTGGCTTCGTCTCCAGGGCGCGGCAGCGGATGGATGCGTAGGAGACCGAGTAGTCGTGGGTGGAGTCACGAGCTTGGTCCAGATGCCCCTGGCCCCTGACGTTGAGGTTGTCGGTGATCGTGCTGTCGATCAGACCGATGAGCCTGCCTCTGAGCGGGTCCCTTCCCCAGGAGATTTCCCTTTCGGCTGGGCGTGAGGTGTCCAGCGCGAGGCGGACTGTTCATGACGGGACTTTGTAGTGCTCGGCCAGTGAGCGGATCGTCAGCTGTCCTTTGCCAGCGAAGTTAGTCGTTGAGGTGCCGCGTGACCTCGGCGGACTAAGTTGAGTGGTGGACGGCCCCAGCAGCTCGACCGCCAGTCCCTGGGCAGCCATTTCTTGGAGCCAGAGGAGATGGAACAAGGCAGGTAGCGTCTCAAGCCGGTCGCCGGCGGCATCGGCTCTGATCATGAGCGGGACCGGGGCCGAGAAAGCTGCCCGGAGCCGGTCCACGACCGATCCCTGCAGGCACCGCGGGTGCCGGTAGCGCGACAGCCACCGGACATTCGCCAGAAGCACCGCATCTGGCGCCCCGACCCGCTCGAAGCGCCATCCCGCCTGGCCGCAGGCCAAGCGCGTGACCTCGAACGCTTCGGCGTCCTTCGGCTCGATCCGTTCATCGGCGCGGACGTCGTCGACGACCACTGCCGAGCCGTCCGTGCGGCGTACGAAGTAGTCCGGAGCGTGCCGACGCTCCCGCTTGCCGTCGTGCCAGTGCAGCCAGAACGGTTGCGAGGCGATCCCTGTCACCACGGGATCGAAGTCCATCAGCAAAAGCCGGTCCCGCTCCAGCCATGATTCGAAATCGACGTGCTGCCCGGTCGTGGCCGCCCAGTACCAGCCGGAGAAGTGACGCTCACCGCGCGACCAGCGAAACGGTCGTACGGCAGCCACGTCCTCGAACCGGGCCGTCACACAGTCCAGCAGCGGACCGCCGACGCTCGCGTACAGCATCTACGTACGACAGCTCGACGTACGGCACCGCAAGATCCACCCCGACCGGTACGGCCACCAGCACCCCCAGCTCGACACCTCGTACGACTAGGTTCGCTGGCAAGGAAGCCGAAACGACTGGGTTCGCCGTCACACGCCTCGATTGGATGACAGCGGACATCGGCCGCCCGCGCATGACCGTGCGGCGGTGATGTACTAGAGTTATCTCGACATCGAGATATATGCCGAAGGCGCAACGCAGTCCGCCACTCGGTAAGGGCTACCTAACTAAGCCTTACCTTAGCGGATGGTCGAGGGGCCGTAGGCGGCACCACGCGGCGCCCGCCGTAAGGAGGCGCGGCGCGGAGTACGCGCACATTGATGAAGGAGACTGTCGTGTCGGCGAACAGCTTCGACGCCCGCAGCACGCTGCGCGTGGGCGACGAGTCGTACGAGATCTTCAAGCTGGACAAGGTCGAGGGCTCCGCGCGCCTCCCTTACAGCCTGAAGGTGCTGCTGGAGAACCTGCTCCGCACCGAGGACGGCGCGAACATCACCGCCGATCACATCCGGGCGCTCGGTGGCTGGGACTCCCAGGCGCAGCCCAGCCAGGAGATCCAGTTCACGCCGGCCCGCGTGATCATGCAGGACTTCACCGGTGTGCCGTGTGTCGTGGACCTCGCCACCATGCGTGAGGCCGTCAAGGAGCTGGGCGGCGACCCGGCCAAGATCAACCCCCTCGCCCCGGCCGAGCTGGTCATCGACCACTCCGTCATCGCCGACAAGTTCGGCACCAACGACGCGTTCGCGCAGAACGTTGAGCTGGAGTACGGCCGCAACAAGGAGCGTTACCAGTTCCTGCGCTGGGGCCAGACCGCTTTCGACGAGTTCAAGGTCGTCCCCCCGGGCACCGGCATCGTGCACCAGGTCAACATCGAGCACCTGGCCCGTACGGTCATGGTGCGTAATGGCCAGGCGTACCCCGACACGCTCGTTGGCACCGACTCGCACACCACCATGGTCAACGGCCTCGGCGTGCTGGGCTGGGGCGTCGGCGGTATCGAGGCCGAGGCCGCGATGCTCGGCCAGCCGGTTTCCATGCTCATCCCGCGCGTCGTCGGCTTCAAGCTGACCGGCGAGCTCCCGGCCGGCACCACCGCCACCGACCTCGTGCTGACCATCACCGAGATGCTCCGCAAGCACGGTGTCGTCGGCAAGTTCGTCGAGTTCTACGGTGAGGGCGTCGCCGCTACCTCCCTCGCGAACCGCGCCACCATCGGCAACATGTCGCCGGAGTTCGGCTCCACCGCCGCGATCTTCCCGATCGACGACGAGACGCTGAAGTACCTGCGTCTGACCGGCCGTGACGAGCAGCAGGTCGCGCTCGTCGAGGCGTACGCCAAGGAGCAGGGCCTCTGGCTCGACCCGGCCGCCGAGCCGGACTTTTCCGAGAAGCTGGAGCTGGACCTGTCGACGGTCGTTCCGTCGATCGCCGGCCCGAAGCGCCCGCAGGACCGCATCATCCTCGCGAACGCCAAGGAGCAGTTCGCCCAGGACGTGCGCAACTACGTCTCGGACGACGAGGAGGCGGGCAAGGAGTCCTTCCCGGCCTCCGACGCCCCGGCCGCCCACAACGGCGTCCCGTCGAACCCGACCACGGTCACGGCCCCCGACGGGACGACGTACGAGATCGACCACGGCGCCGTCACCGTCGCCGCGATCACCTCCTGCACCAACACCTCGAACCCGTACGTCATGGTCGCCGCGGCGCTCGTGGCGAAGAAGGCGGTCGAGAAGGGCCTGACCCGCAAGCCGTGGGTCAAGACCACTCTCGCCCCGGGCTCGAAGGTCGTCACCGACTACTTCGACAAGGCGGGCCTGACCCCGTACCTCGACAAGGTCGGCTTCAACCTCGTCGGCTACGGCTGCACCACCTGCATCGGCAACTCCGGCCCGCTGCCGGAGGAGGTCTCCAAGGTCGTCAACGAGCACGACCTGGCCGTGACCTCGGTGCTCTCCGGCAACCGTAACTTCGAGGGCCGGATCAACCCGGACGTCAAGATGAACTACCTGGCGTCCCCGCCGCTGGTCGTCGCGTACGCCATCGCCGGTTCGATGAAGGTGGACATCACCAAGGATGCCCTGGGCATCGACCAGGACGGCAAGCCGGTCTACCTCGCGGACATCTGGCCGTCCGAGGCCGAGGTGAACGACGTCGTCGCCAACGCCATCGGCGAGGACATGTTCAACAAGTCCTACCGGGATGTCTTCGCGGGCGACGCCCAGTGGCAGGCGCTGGCGATCCCGACCGGCAACACCTTCGAGTGGGACCCGCAGTCCACCTACGTGCGCAAGCCCCCGTACTTCGAGGGCATGACGATGGAGACGACCCCGGTCGAGGACATCGCCGGCGCCCGGGTGCTGGCCAAGCTGGGCGACTCGGTCACCACCGACCACATCTCCCCGGCCGGTGCGATCAAGGCCGACACCCCGGCCGGCAAGTACCTCACGGAGCACGGCGTCGAGCGCCGTGACTTCAACTCCTACGGCTCGCGCCGAGGCAACCACGAGGTCATGATTCGCGGCACCTTCGCGAACATCCGCCTGCGCAACCAGATCGCCCCGGGCACCGAAGGCGGCTTCACCCGCGACTTCACCCAGGCCGACGCGCCGGTGTCGTTCATCTACGACGCCTCGCAGAACTACCAGGCCGCCGGCACCCCGCTGGTCATCCTGGCGGGCAAGGAGTACGGCTCCGGCTCGTCCCGCGACTGGGCCGCCAAGGGCACCGCGCTCCTCGGCGTCAAGGCCGTCATCGCCGAGTCCTACGAGCGCATCCACCGCTCGAACCTCATCGGCATGGGCGTCCTCCCGCTCCAGTTCCCGGAGGGCGCGACCGCCGAGGCCCTCGGCCTGACCGGCGAGGAGACCTTCTCCTTCACCGGCGTGACCGAGCTGAACAACGGCACCACGCCGCGCACGGTCAAGGTCTCCACCGACACCGGTGTGGAGTTCGACGCGGTCGTCCGCATCGACACCCCCGGTGAGGCGGACTACTACCGCAACGGCGGCATCATGCAGTACGTGCTCCGCAGCCTGATCCGCAAGTAGGCGCCAGGCAGTCAGCAGAGCCGAAGGGCCGCATCCCGGATCTCCCGGGGTGCGGCCCTTCGCGTTGTACGACGCCCGCGGTCGTCCCTACCGCTTGATGGTCCGCACGAACGCTGCCCAGCCTGCGGCCCGGAAGACCAGGACCGGGCTTGTCTGTCGGGCCGATGTATGTGCCCGAGCAGAACACCCGGTCGCCCAGCTCGCTCTGGGACATCCCGGCGGCCTCACGCAGGCGGCGCAACTCGGAGCCGTCGAAGGAGCGGGCGTCGGTGTACGGATCAAGGTCCTTGGGCTGCGGCATACGCCGAAAAGGAACGGCGCACGGACGAGCCGGTCCGGGAACCGGGGAACGCGCCACCCGCAGGTGGCTGCCGCCGCCCGGACACCCGAGGGCGAGCCGCACCTGCCGCCGACCCGGTGGAATGCGATCGTGGGCGCGCGGGTTCACTCAGCGACAGCGACAGCGACAGCGACATCGGCACAGAGAGAGCGGATGACACCCATGGGCGAGCTGATCCTGATCCGACACGGTGAGACCGAGTGGTCGCGGTCCGGGCAGCACACGAGCCACACCGATCTGCCCCTGACCCCCCTCGGTGAACGTCAGGCCCGCGCGCTGGCACCCCTGCTCGCCGACCGGCAGATCGTACTCACCCTGGTCAGTCCGTCGGTACGCGCCCGGCGCACCGCGGAGCTCGCCGGACTCGCCGCACCCCGCATCACACCCGAGCTGCGCGAATGGGACTACGGCGGATACGAAGGGGTGACCACCGACGAGATCCACCGCACCCGTCCCGAGTGGAACCTCTGGACCGACGGGGTTGCCCCCGGCCCCGAGGCGCACCCCGGCGAAACCCCCGCCGAGGTCGGTGCCCGTGCCGACCGGGTGCTGGCCGAAGTCGCGGAGGCGGCGAGCCGCGACGCGGACGAGGACATCGCGCTCGTCGCCCACTCCCACTTCCTGCGCGTGCTCACCGCCCGCTATCTCGGACTGACCCCGGCCGAGGGCACTCTGTTCCAGCTCGCCACGGGTGCCGTCTCCCGGCTCGGTACCGAGCACGGTCAGCCGGTCATGACGGCGTGGAATGTGACATTGCTGGAGAGCTTGTTCCCCAGGGCTGCTCCGGAATCCCCGGAGCGGGACTGAGACCTGCGCGTCGTGCCGGTCCACGGCGGGCCGATGCTGATCAGCGAGGTCGCCAGGCGCAGGTCGACCGTGCGGTCCTTGCCTGCGTCGAAGCGTTGCACCCCGACCGGGGCGCACGGGGCCCAGGTACCCGCGAGGTCTCAACTCGGGAAAGACTGCTGCTCAACTTTGCACTCGATCTTGCTCAGTTGACTGCGAGTGGACTATACCTGTCGGCGTCTGCACAGTCGTTTCCGGCGACGCGGACAAGGGGACGCGGGGGAACGGTCAAGGGGGGCACAACACGTGCATTCGTTGTCCGATCTCCCGAAGCCCACCGCTGCACATGGCTAGCCTGAAATCAGTACTACCCAAGCGCAACTGACCGCGGTGGCGGGGCCCTTCGCCTGAGGCGATATCGACGGGCGACCGGTACACACCGCCTGAGTCCTGGAGAAGGCGAGGACTTGAGCATGGGATCCACCTCCGCCCACAAGAATGAGGGCCTCGGCCGTCGCGATGTGATCAAGCGATCTGCCGCACTCGGCCTGCTCACCGTTCCGACGATGAGCTTCCTGTCGTCGTGCGCGAGCAGCGACAGCGGCAGCGACAAGAAGGTCGAGAAGGGCAAGGCCACCGAGGCGAACCCGTTCGGCGTCAACGAGACGGCTCCCCTTGAGGTCGTCATCTTCAACGGCGGTTTCGGCGAGCAGTACGCGATCGACGCGGAGAAGAAGTACAACGCGGCGTTCCCGAAGGCTCCGAAGGTCAAGCACGTCGCGACCCAGAAGATCCAGTCGCAGCTGCAGCCGCGCTTCAACGGCGGCACTCCGCCGGACCTGATCGACAACGCGGGTGCCGAGCAGATGGACATGGGGATCCTGGCAAGCAAGAAGCAGCTGATGGACCTGACGCCGCTGATGGACGCCCCGTCCATCGATGACCCGACCAAGAAGGTCCGCGACACGCTGCGCCCGGGCGTCCTGGAGATGGGCCAGCTCGAGGGCGACCCGGTCTGGATCATGTACTACGCGTACACCGTGTACGGCGTCTGGTACTCGCAGACCGCGCTCGACAACCTCGACGCGCAGTACCCCGAGAACTGGGACGACATGCTCGCCCTGTGCGCCAAGGCGAAGAGGAAGGGCATCGCCGGCTGGACGTACCCGGGTAAATACCCCTACTACCTGGCGTACTCGCTCTACCCGTTCATCGCCAAGATCGGTGGCCGGGAGGTCCTCGACAGGATGGACAACCTGGAGCCGAATGCCTGGAAGGACCCTGCGGTCAAGGCGGCGTTCGAGGCGTACTACGAGCTGTACAAGAAGGGGTACGTGCTCAAGGGCACCCCGGGCCTGACCCACATCCAGTCGCAGACCGAGTGGACCAAGGGCAAGGCGCTCTTCATCCCCAATGGTTCATGGGTGGAGAACGAGGCGGCACCGACGACGCCCGAGAACTTCAAGATGATGGTCTCGGCGCCGTCCGGCTTGGACGCGTCCGACAACATGCCGTTCGGCACCATCTGGGCCTCCGGCGGTGAGCCCTTCATCGTCCCGGCCAAGGCGAAGAACCCCGAGGGCGGCATGGAGCAGTTGCGCATCATGCTCTCCGAGGAGTCCTCGAAGAACTTCACCAAGCAGGTCAAGTCGCTCACCTCCTTCAACGGCGGTACCGACGGCCTGTCCCTGTCGACCGCCCTGCAGTCCGGTGTCGACGCGCTGAAGAAGGCCGGTGACAACGTGCTGACACCGCGCCTGGAGGGCTGGTACTCGAAGTTCCAGAAGGAGCAGGTCGGCATCGCCGGTCTCGGCGAGATGATGGCGGGCCGTGCGACCCCGGCGGAGACCATCAAGAAGATCCAGGCCTTCGCCGACGCGACGGCCAAGGACCAGTCCATCAAGCACTACAAGCACTAATGAGTAACCGTCACCAGCGGCGGCACCCGCGAAAAGATCGGGGTCGGTAAACGATGCAGCATGGCAAGTACCGTTTCATCGTGGGGTTCCTGGTAGTCCCACTGGCGTTGTACGCGGTCTTCGTGATCTGGCCGTTCGTCCAGTCCATCTACTACTCGTTCACGGACTGGACCGGCCTGAGCCCTGACTTCACGATGGTCGGGTTCGACAACTACACGAAGATGCTGAAGGACGACATCTTCTGGAAGTCCTTGCAGCACAGCGCGTTGCTTGTGCTGCTGCTGCCGCTGGTGACGTTGGGCCTGGCGCTGTTCTTCGCCTTCATGCTCAATGTCGGAGGCCGCCGGCGCAAGAACGCCGCGGTCTCCGGCGTGCGTGGCTCAAGCTTCTACAAGATCGCCTATTTCTTCCCGCAGGTGCTCTCGATCGTCATCGTCGCCCTGCTCTTCCAGTTCGCCTTCAACCCCCGTGGCGGGATGCTGAACGCGACACTGAAGGGAATCGGCCTGGGTTCCCTTCAGCCGGACTGGCTGGGGGATCCGAGTCTGGCGCTCGTCTGTGTCATGTCGGTACTGATCTGGTCGACGGTCGGATTCTTCGTCGTCCTCTTCTCGGCGGGAATGGCATCCATCCCGAAGGACTTCTACGAGGCGGCGCTCCTCGACGGCGCCAACCGCTTCACCACGTTCTTCCGGATCACGCTTCCGCTGCTCTGGGACACGGTGCAGTCGGGCTGGGTCTACATGGGGATCCTGGCCCTCGGCGTGGAGGCGTTCACCGCCGTACAGGTCATGACCGTGGGCCCCGGTGGTCCCGACTACTCGACCACGGTCCTTCCGCTGTACGTGTACCAGACGGCCTTCCGCGACGGCCAGGCCGGATACGCGACGACGATCGGTGTCGGACTGCTCATCGTCACCATGGCCTTCGCCGCCATCGTGATGCGACTGGGCCGGCGCGAGCGGCTGGAGTTCTGATGCCGCGATTGACGGGAGACGATCCCCGGACCCCCGGCAGGCACCACAGGTCGGTCTCCGTGTCCGGCTCGACAGTACGAGGTGAGTACACGTGAAGACCACTGACACCCCTCCCGTGGCCCCGGCGGTGGACCCCGTCCCCGTGTCCAAGGCGCCCGCGCCCGCCGGCGAGGCGAAGAGCAGCGAGGGCAAGGTCCTCAACGTCTTCTCGCACGGTGTGCTGATCATCTGGGCGATCCTGGTCGTCATGCCGCTGCTGTGGGCGGTGATGGCCTCGTTCAAGACCGACGACTCGATCCTGTCGACCCCCTGGGCGCTGCCCGACAAGCTGCACTTCGAGAACTGGTCGCGCGCCTGGAGCCAGGCGCACATGAGCGACTACTTCTTCAACACCGTCGTGGTGGTGGGCTGCTCGCTCGTCGGCACCCTGCTGCTCGGGTCGATGGCGGCGTACGTACTGGCGCGGTTCGACTTCCCCGGCAACCGTTTCCTCTACTACTCGTTCATCGGCGGGATGAGCTTCCCGATTATCCTGGCGCTGGTCCCGCTGTTCTTCGTCATGAACAACATGGCCCTGCTGAACACGCGGCACGGACTGATCATGGTCTACATCGCGTACTCGCTGCCCTTCACCGTCTTCTTCCTCACCTCGTTCTTCCGGACGCTGCCGACCTCGGTGGCGGAAGCGGCGATGCTCGACGGGGCCTCGCACACCCGGACGTTCTTCCAGGTGATGCTGCCGATGGCGAAGCCCGGCCTGATCAGCGTCGGTATCTTCAACTTCCTCGGCCAGTGGAACCAGTACATGCTGCCGACGGTGCTCAATACCGATCCGAACCACCGTGTGCTCTCCCAGGGGCTGGTCGAACTGGCCAACAGCCAGGGATACAAGGGTGACTGGTCCGGTCTTTTCGCCGGCCTGGTGATGGCGATGCTGCCGGTCCTCGCGGCCTACATCATCTTCCAGCGTCAGGTCGTCGCCGGGCTCACCGCAGGCGCGGTCAAGTAGCCCTCGTACCCCCGCGGACACACGAACCGCCCGTCGGTCATGCGCCGACGGGCGGTTCGCATATGCGGGCGGCCTTCTCCGGTGCGGGCACTGCGCTCATCCGAGGCTTCGCACGCTCAAGGTCTTGACGGGGAGTGCCCCAAAACGCTCAGCTTAGGGTTCACATGTTGGAGAAATCGGTAGGAGTGAGAGAGTCGATGGAGACTCCGGGGTCGCAGACGTCTCTGCATCGCGCCAACCTTGAGCGGGTCGTGCGCGCGGTACGCATGGCGGGCTCGCTCACCCAGGCGGAGATCGCGCGGAGCACCGGCCTGTCAGCGGCCACCGTCTCCAATATCGTTCGCGAACTGAAGGACGCCGGCACGGTCGAGGTGACCCCCACCTCGGCGGGCGGCCGGCGGGCCCGCAGCGTCTCGCTCAGCGGCGACGCGGGCATTGTGATCGGTGTCGACTTCGGCCATACGCATCTGAGGGTGGCGGTCGGCGATCTCGCCCACCAGGTCCTTGCCGAGGAGTCCGCGCCGATGGATGTCGACGCCTCCGCGGCGGAGGGGTTCGGACGGGCGGAGCGGCTGGTCAAACGGCTGATCGAGACGACCGGGATCAGCCCGGACAAGGTGATCGGGGTGGGCCTCGGTGTTCCCGGCCCGATCGACGTCGAGTCCGGCACGCTGGGCTCCACGTCGATCCTGCCGGGCTGGACGGGCATCAACCCCAGCGAGGAGCTCGCGGGCCGGCTCGGTGTGCCGGTGTACGTCGACAACGACGCCAACCTCGGGGCGCTCGGCGAGCTGGTCTGGGGGAGCGGCCGCGGGGTCAAGGACCTCGCTTATATCAAGGTCGCCGACGGTGTCGGCGCCGGTCTGGTGATCGACGGGCATATCTACCGGGGGCCGGGCGGCACGGCCGGCGAGATCGGGCACATCACGCTCGACGAATCGGGCCCGGTGTGCCGCTGCGGCAACCGGGGGTGCCTGGAGACCTTCACGGCCGCGCGCTACGTCTTGCCGCTGCTCCAGCCCAGCCACGGGCCCGACCTCACCATGGAACGGGTGGTCCAGCTGGCCCGCGAGGGCGATCCCGGCTGCCGTCGGGTGATCGGGGACGTCGGGCGGCACATCGGCAGCGGGGTGGCCAATCTCTGCAATCTGCTCAACCCCAGCCGGGTGGTGCTCGGCGGTTCGCTCGCCGAGGCGGGCGAGCTGGTGCTCGCACCGATCCGCGACTCGGTCTCCCGCTATGCCATTCCCAGCGCTGCCGGGCAGCTCTCGGTGCTGCCCGGGGCGCTCGGCGGCCGGGCCGAGGTGCTGGGAGCGCTGGCCCTGGTGCTGAGCGAGATGGGGGATTCAACCCCTTTGGGAAGGATCCTGTCGACGGACACCCTGTCTTCACTTAGGTAACGAATGGCACCGTTGTCATCTCGTGAAAGATGCACTCCTTGACGCTGACGTCGCAGCCGAGTTGACTGCCAGCCATCTCGGCCGCAACGTCGCGGCCTCGTCAGGGAGGTTCGAGAATGAAAACGCGTATGCGTCGTGCCGCCGTTGCCGTTGCCGCCACCACGATGGCCGTGTCCCTGGCTGCCTGCGGCAGTGCCAAGGACGCCGATGGCAAGAAGAGCACGGAGCCGAGCGCCAAGAAGGGCGACGACATCACTATCGGTCTGCTTCTTCCGGAGAACCAGACCGCGCGCTACGAGAAGTTCGACAAGCCGCTCATCGAGAAGAAGGTCAGCGAGCTGACCAACGGCAAGGGCAAGGTCCAGTACCTCAACGCCAAGCAGGACGCGCCGACCCAGGCCCAGCAGGTCGACGCCATGATCACCAACAAGGTCGACGCGCTGATCGTGGACGCGGTGAACTCCGCCTCCATCAAGACCTCGGTCCAGAAGGCCCACGACGCCGGTATCCCGGTCGTCGCCTTCGACCGTCTGGCGGAGGGGCCGATCGACTCGTACGTCTCCTTCGACAACGTCCAGGTCGGACACGTCCAGGGCAAGGCGCTGGTCGAGGCCCTCGGCGACAAGGCCAAGTCCGGCAAGATCGTCATGATGAACGGTGCGATCACCGACCCCAACGCCAAGGACTTCAAGACGGGCGCGCACGCCGAGCTCGACGGCAAGGTGGACATCGGCAAGGAGTACGACACCAAGGACTGGAAGCCGGAGAACGCCAACGCCAACATGGACGCGGCGATCTCGGCCATCGGCAAGGACAAGATCATCGGTGTCTACTCCGCCAACGACAGCATGGCCGGCGGGATCATCACCGCCCTCAAGGCCGCCGGTATCTCCCCGCTCCCGCCGGTCACCGGCCAGGACGCCGAGCTCGCGGGTGTGCAGCGCATCGTCGCCGGTGAGCAGTTCATGAGCATCTACAAGCCCTACGTGCAGGAGGGCCCGATCGCCGCCGAGATGGCCGTCAGGCTGGCCCAGGGCAAGGAGCTCGGCTCCCTCACGACCTCCACGGTCGACAGCCCGACGGCCAAGAAGGTCCCTTCGGTGATCCTGCCGGTCGTCTCGCTGACCAAAAAGAACATCCAGGACACCGTTCTCAAGGACGGCATCTACCAGGTGAGCGAGATCTGCACCCCGAAGTACAAGGCCGCTTGCGACAAGCTCGGCCTGAAGTAGGGGTCTTTCTCGCCGCAGGACCGTTCGGTCAATTCCGTTAAATGCACGGGTGGTTGATCTCTATCCGGCAGCAAGTCGACTGATCTGTCCGTGACTCGCATCTGTTCAGGCCTCTCCGGCGCCCGCTCATCAACCGTCACGCTTTCGGGCGGGGCGCCGGGCGGAACGCTTCCCCGCTGTTGTGCTGTTCTCTTCTGCTCGACCACCGTGCCTTTCCCGGGCGCGACATGCCCGCCGGTCAGGCGGCGAAGGAGATGGTTCATGTGTCCGCTGCGCCAGTGTTGGCGTTGCGAGGGGTCTCCAAGCGATTCGGTGCTGTGCAGGCACTCACCGGCGTAGAGCTTGAGGTCCACACCGGTGAGGTCGTCGCCCTGGTGGGCGACAACGGAGCCGGAAAGTCCACGCTGGTCAAGACGATCGCCGGTGTGTACCCCATCGATGACGGCGTCATCGAGTGGGAAGGCAGGCCCGTCCAGGTCAACAAGCCTCAGGACGCCCAGCACTTGGGCATCGCGACGGTGTACCAGGACCTCGCGCTGTGCGACAACATCGATGTCGTCGGCAACCTCTATCTGGGCCGGGAGCTCCGCAGGCGCGGCATTCTCGACGAGGTCGAGATGGAGCGCCGCTCGCGCGAGCTGCTCAACACCCTCTCCATCCGCATCCCCAGTGTACGCATTCCGATCGCCTCGCTCTCCGGCGGTCAGCGCCAGACCGTCGCGATCGCGCGCTCGATGCTCGGTGAGCCCAAGCTCGTCATCCTGGACGAACCCACCGCGGCGCTCGGTGTCGAGCAGACCGCCCAAGTCCTCGACTTGGTCGAGCGGTTGCGCGAGCGTGGTCACGCGGTCATCCTCATCAGCCACAACATGGCGGACGTGAAGGCCGTGGCCGACAAGGTGGCCGTACTCCGTCTCGGCCGCAACAACGGCGTCTTCGATGTGAAGAGCACATCGCAGGAAGAGATCATCTCCGCCATCACCGGAGCCACGGAGAACGCCGTGACCCGTCGTGCGGCGCGCAACGCGGAGGTTCAGAAGTGAACATCGAAAAGACCGCCGCGCCCACGGCCGAGGCCGCGAAGGGCGCCGTCACCGCGGTGGACCCCCGGCTGCTCGTGCGTGAGCAGGGCCTGATGGGCTATGTGTCGGAGTTCGGGCGCAGGACAAGGGCCGGGGACCTGGGTTCCCTGCCCGTCGTGCTCGGCCTGCTGATCATCTGGGGGATCTTCCAGAGCCTCAACTCGAACTTTCTCTCCGCGGAGAATCTGAGCAACATCTCCATCACGATGGTCGGCACGGGCATGATCGCCGTCGGCATCGTCTTCGTGCTGCTGCTCGGCGAGATCGACCTCTCGGTCGGCTCGGTCAGCGGTGTATCGGGTGCCGTCGTCGCCGTGATCACGGTCACGCACGGCATGAACGAGTGGTTCGCGATTCTCGTCGCGATCGTCAGCGGTGCGGTCATCGGCGCTGTCCACGGTTTCTTCTTCGCCCGCGTCGGCGCCCCGGCCTTCGCCGTCACACTGGCCGGTCTGCTGTTCTGGCTGGGCTTCATGCTCCAGATCCTGGGCGACAACGGCACGATCAATCTGGACTCCGAAGGCGTCGTCGGACATCTGACCACGTACTACTTCACCGATGTGGCAGCCGCCTACGGCCTGGCCGTCTTCGCCGCGGTGGTGTACTTCCTCAGCACGTTCTTCGGCAACCGGCGGCGTGAGGCGGCGGGCATCCCCTCCCGGCCGCTCAGCGAGATCGTGGTGCGCACAGGCCTGCTCGCGGTCCTGTCCCTGGTCGTCGCCTATGTGCTCAACCAGTACAAGGGCCTGCCGCTCGCATTGGTGATCTTCCTGGCGTTCCTGGTGACCACGGACTTCGTGCTGCGCCGTACCGCCTACGGCCGCAAGATCTTCGCGCTCGGCGGCAGCGTCGAGGCATCCCGCCGGGCCGGTATCAACGTCACGGCGATCCGTATCTCGGTCTTCACCATCGCCGGGACGTTCGCGGCCATCGGCGGCCTGTTCCTGGCTTCGAAGATCGCCGCGGCCAACCAGAGCGCCGGCACCGGCGACCTACTGATGAACGCCATCGCGGCAGCCGTCATCGGCGGCACCAGCCTCTTCGGTGGCCGCGGCCGCACCTGGAACGCGCTGCTCGGTGTCATGGTGATCACCTCGATCCAGTACGGCCTCGCCCTGGAGGGCATCGCCACCCCGATCCAGTACATGATCACCGGCGGTGTGCTCCTCGCCACGGTCGTCATCGACTCGGTCACCCGCAAGACCCAGAAAACCGCAGGCCGCGCCTGAGCACGGCCGTGCTCCTGTGCCCGGCGACCTTCGCGGTGCCGGGCACGGATGGCGTCCGTATGTACGCACGAAACACCGATCACGTACTACGCACGAAGCACCGATCACGTACTGAGTGCGTCCCGAACTCCCCGCCCGATGACCTCGCGCGCGGACGGAACATTAGACTCATCGGATCGGCACGCTCGACCAGCTCAAGACGCAAGGAGGCACGGGTGGCTCTGCTGACCCGCATCGGTGGACCGCGCGACCTGGACCGGCTCACTCCCGAGCAGCTGGACCAGCTCGCCGGAGAGATCCGGACCTTCCTCGTCGACGCCGTTTCGAAGACCGGCGGCCACCTCGGCCCCAACCTGGGTGTGGTCGAGCTGACCATCGCCCTGCACCGGGTCTTCGATTCACCAAAGGACAAGGTGCTGTTCGACACCGGTCACCAGAGCTATGTGCACAAGCTGCTCACCGGTCGCCAGGACTTCTCGAAACTCAAGAGCAAGGGCGGCCTCTCCGGCTATCCCTCGCGCGCCGAGTCCGAGCACGACATCATCGAGAACTCGCACGCCTCCACCGTGCTCGGCTGGGCCGACGGTCTCGCCAAGGCCAACGAGGTGCTGGGCAAGGACGACCATGTCGTCGCGGTCATCGGTGACGGCGCGCTCACCGGCGGTATGGCCTGGGAGGCGCTGAACAACATCGCCGCCGCCAAGGACCGCCCGCTCGTCATCGTTGTCAACGACAACGAGCGCTCCTACGCCCCGACCATCGGCGGCCTCGCCAACCACCTTGCGACGCTGCGCACCACCGACGGCTACGAGCGCTTCCTGGCTCGCGGCAAGGACCTCCTGGAGCGCACCCCCGTCGTCGGGAAGCCGCTGTACGAGACGTTGCACGGCGCCAAGAAGGGGCTGAAGGACTTCATCGCCCCGCAGGGCATGTTCGAGGACCTCGGCCTGAAGTACGTCGGCCCGATCGACGGCCACGACATCGAGGCCCTGGAGTCCGCGCTCCAGCGGGCCAAGCGCTTCGGCGGGCCCGTCATCATGCACTGCCTCACCGAGAAGGGCCGCGGCTACACCCCCGCCCTGCTGGACGAGGCCGACCGCTTCCACGCCGTCGGCAAGATCCACCCCGACACCGGCCTCCCGGTCGCCAGCTCGGGCCTCGACTGGACCTCCGTCTTCGGCGAGGAGATGGTCAAGCTCGGCAAGGAGCGCAAGGACATAGTCGCGATCACCGCGGCCATGCTCCAGCCGGTCGGTCTGACCAAGTTCGAGAAGGCGTTCCCGGACCGGATCTACGACGTCGGCATCGCCGAGCAGCACGGCGCGGTCTCCGCGGCGGGCCTCGCCACCGGCGGACTGCACCCCGTCTTCGCGGTGTACGCCACCTTCCTCAACCGCGCCTTCGACCAGGTCCTGATGGATGTCGCGCTGCACAAGTGCGGTGTGACCTTCGTCCTGGACCGGGCCGGTGTCACCGGCACCGACGGCGCCTCGCACAACGGCATGTGGGACATGTCGATCCTGCAGTGCGTGCCCACGCTCCGGATCGCCGCCCCGCGCGACGCCGACCAGGTCCGCGCCCAGCTGCGCGAGGCCGTCCAGGTCGACGACGCACCGACGGTGGTCCGCTTCTCCAAGGGCGCGGTCGGCCCGGCGGTCAAGGCCGTCGGCAGGGTCGGGGGAATGGACGTCCTGCGCGAGCCCGGCACCGTCCGGCCGGACGTCCTCCTGGTCTCCGTCGGCGCGCTCGCCCCGATGTGCCTGGAGATCGCCGATCTGCTGGACGCCCAGGGCATCTCGACGACCGTCGTCGACCCGCGCTGGGTCAAGCCGGTCGACGAGGCCATGGCCCCGCTCGCCGAGCAGCACCGGGTCGTCGTCACCGTCGAGGACAACAGCAGGGCCGGTGGCGTCGGCTCCGCCGTCGCCCAGGCGCTGCGCGACGCCGGCGTCGACATTCCGCTGCGTGACTTCGGCATCCCGCCGCGCTTCCTCGACCACGCCTCCCGCAAGGAGGTCATGGTCGAGATCGGGCTGACCGCGCCGGACATCGCCCGCCAGGTCACCGGCCTGGTCGCCAAGCTGGACGGCCGCTACGAGACGGACGCGGACACCAGCTCCGTGATCGAGCCCGTCCGCGACTGACCCGAGGACCACGCGTCCGCGCGAGCGACCAGCGATACCGCGAATGGGCCGGTCGGCCACCCTGTACGGGTGGTCCGACCGGCCCATTCGCGTGAAATCGCCCGGTGCGGGGCCCTTCGCCGCCGACGGGGTCCCAATCATGGCGTACACGACGAGTGCGTGGAGGTACGCCGGTGACTGCCCAGCAGGACACACCACCCAGCAGTGACGGACTGTTCAGGGTCAAAACGGTCGAACAGTCCATCCGCGATACCGAGGAGCCGGAGCACGCGCTCAAGAAGTCCCTCTCCGCGCTGGACCTCACCGTCTTCGGAGTGGGCGTCATCATCGGTACCGGCATCTTCGTGCTCACCGGCAAGGTCGCCAAGGAGACCGCGGGCCCCGCCACCGCCATCGCCTTCGTGGTCGCGGGCATCGTCTGTGCCCTGGCCGCGCTCTGTTATGCAGAGTTCGCCTCCACCGTCCCGGTCGCCGGCTCCGCGTACACCTTCTCGTACGCCTCGCTCGGCGAACTGGTCGCCTGGATCATCGGCTGGGACCTGGTGCTGGAGTTCGCACTCGGCACTGCGGTGGTCGCGGTCGGCTGGTCCGGCTATGTCCGCTCGCTGATGGACAACTTCGGCTGGAACATGCCCGAAGTGCTCTCCGGACCCGATGTGGCGAAAGGATTCGGCTTCGACGTCCTGGCCTTCATCCTGGTGCTCGTCCTGACCGTCGTGCTGGTGCTCGGCATGAAGCTTTCCGCCCGGGTCACCACGATTGTGGTCGCCATCAAGCTTGCCGTGGTCCTGATCGTCATCGTCGCCGGATCGTTCTTCGTCGAGGCCGCCAATTACTCGCCCTTCATCCCCGAGGCACAGCCGCAGCCCCCCGGTTCCGGACTGACCGCGCCGCTGGTCCAGCTGATGTTCGGCTATGCGCCCACGAACTTCGGCGTCATGGGCATCTTCACCGCCGCCTCCATCGTCTTCTTCGCCTTCATCGGCTTCGACGTGGTGGCCACCGCCGCCGAGGAGACGAAGGTTCCGCAACGTGACATGCCACGTGGCATCCTGGCTTCGCTCTTCATCTGCACCGCGCTCTACGTCGCCGTATCACTGGTGGTCACGGGCATGCAGCACTACAGCGAGCTGTCGGTCGAGGCCCCACTGGCCGATGCCTTCAAGGCCGTCGGCCATCCCGTCTACGCCGGATTCATCAGCTTCGGCGCCGCGATCGGCCTCACCACGGTCTGTCTGATCCTGCTGCTCGGGCAGACCCGGGTGTTCTTCGCGATGAGCCGCGACGGGCTGCTCCCGCGGTTCTTCTCCGTGACGCACCCCCGCTTCCGCACCCCGTACCGCCCGACCATCCTGCTCGGCGTGATCATCGCGATCGTCGCGGGCTTCACGAGCATCAACGAACTGGCGACGCTGGTGAACATCGGCACGCTCTTCGCGTTCGTCGTCGTCGCCCTGGGCGTCATGGTGCTGCGCCGGACCCGCCCCGAACTGCACCGCGCGTTCCGCACCCCGTGGGTGCCGCTGATCCCGATCCTCTCGGTGGCCGCCTCGCTCTGGCTGATGCTCAATCTGCCGACCGAGACCTGGCTGCGGTTCGCCGTCTGGATGGCCATCGGTGTGATCATCTATTTCGCGTACGGGCGCAGGCACAGCCGGATGAACGAATCCGTCGGCCGGCCGTAGATCAGTCGCTGCGCGTCGGAGGCTGCGGCCGTACCGTACGGGGGCCCACGCACCGCGCCCCGTGCGCCTCCACCCGCCGTCGCAGCTCCCGGTCGGCGGTGACGACGACACAGGCGCGGTCCTTCCGGGCCCCGACCAGCTCCACGATCAGGTCGTCACCGCTGCCGGGCGCCGAATCGACCCGCACCTGCGGCACCGATCCGATGCCACGGGCCGCGCCCTCGACAACCAGCACCAGTTCGACGGGGCCGGGGTGCCCCGGCAGACCGGCTGCGGCGAACGGGACCAGGGAGTCACGCAGCCGCTCGGCTGCCCCGCGCCGGTCCCGCCACCAGCCATCGGGCACGGACCCGACCACATTGGCCGCGTCCACGATCACCAGGGTCGGTTCGGTCAGCATGCCGGAAGGGTGTCACGCACCGGCCGCCGCGCGCTCCGTCAGCCGCCGGTGGCGGGGGACTTCTTCGAAGTGCGTGGGAGACTCGGGTGGGGGTGTGGCCGGTCCTTGCAGACATGACTGACCGTGCACTCCAGAAAAAGATGATCGTGCAAATGGGTGTTTTGATCCCCGGAATCATGATCTGCACACCTCGAACTACTATTCGTTCATGACTTGGTTGATCACAGGTGGGGCGGGCTTCATCGGGGCGCATGTCGTCCGCGCCATGCGCGCGGCCGGTGAGTCGGTCGCCGTGTACGACGATCTCTCGACGGGCGACCGCTCACGCGTACCCGCGGATGTTCCGTTCGTCCAGGGATCGACGCTCGATGCGGCTCAACTGCGGCGCACCCTGGCGGAACTGCCGGTACGAGGTGTGGTCCACCTCGCTGCGAAGAAGCAGGTCGCGGAGTCCGTCGAACGCCCGCTGTACTACTACCGGGAGAACGTGCAGGGTCTGCAGACCCTGCTGGAGACCGCGGCCGAAGCTGAGGTGCGCGCGTTCCTCTTCTCGTCGTCGGCGGCCGTCTACGGCATGCCCGATGTACGGCTTGTGACGGAGACGACTCCGTGCGCCCCGATCAACCCCTACGGCGAGACCAAGCTGACGGGCGAGTGGATGGTGCGTGCCGCGGGGAAGGCACACGGCATCGCCACCGCCTCGATGCGGTACTTCAACGTCGCCGGCGCGGCCACGCCGGCGCTCGCCGACACCGGCGTGTACAACCTGGTGCCCATGGTTTTCGAGAAGTTGACGCAGGGGGCTGCCCCGGTGGTCTTCGGCGACGACTACGACACCGCGGACGGCACCTGCGTACGCGACTTCATCCACGTCGACGATGTCGCCTCGGCGCATCTCGCCGCGGCGAGCGCACTCCTCGACCGGGAGCCGGGCACCGATTTGACCGTCAACATCGGCCGCGGCGAAGGCGTCTCGGTGCGCGAGATGATCGAACTGATCGGTGATGTGACGGGGTACGGGGCCGAGGCGGCTCCGGTTGCGGCCCCGCGCAGAGCGGGCGACCCGGCGAGGGTCGTCGCCTCGGCCGACCGGATCCGTACCGAGCTGGGCTGGTCCGCCCGGCACGACGCACGCGAGATGGTCGCGTCGGCGTGGGAGGGCTGGTGCCTCGGACACCCCGCGGCGCGTCGTCCCACCGCCGCCACCTCGGCTTGAGCGTTTTCTGGTCTGTTCATGATGTCTCGATCCAGAGCCTGCGACCTGCGCGGGCCTGCTCCCGGGGAGGGTGACGAACAGCGATGCGCAGCTCCTCCCCACGTGAAGCGAAGCAGCGGAACGAGCCCGTCGCGGACGCGCCCGCGGGCTGGTCGTCGCATGCCAGGAGGACGGTCAGGGGCTGACCCCCAGCGACCGGAGCCGGGTATGAGCGCCGCGGGTTCGGCGGAGCGGGTGACGATCGTCGCGATCGTCGCCGCACGCCATCGCGAGGCCGTGACACTCTGATCCGCGCCCGCGCACGACAGCGGGCCGTACAGGAGAAATCCCGTACGGCCCGCCGTCGTTCTCGACCAGGTGTTACGCCGGAACGCTCGCCACGCCCTGTGCCAGGAACTTCTTGCCGTTCACCCGCTCCGAGACGCCCTCACGGTCCAGGTAAGGCGTGATGCCGCCCAGGTGGAAGGGCCAGCCCGCGCCGGTGATCAGACAGAGGTCGATGTCCTGGGCCTCGGCGACGACGCCCTCGTCCAGCATCAGGCCGATCTCCTGCGCGACAGCGTCCAGGACACGGTCGCGAACCTGCTCCTCGGACAGGACGACATCGCCCTGCTTGAGGAGAGCGGCGACCTCCGGGTCCAGCTCCGGCTTGGCTGGATTCTCGGCGGAGTAGACGTAGAAGCCGCGCTTGCCGGCCTTGACGACCGCCGCGAGGTTCTCGGAGACGGTGAACCGGTCCGGGAAGGCACGGTTCAGGGTCTCGGAGACATGCAGACCGATGGCCGGGCCGACCAGCTCCAGCAGCACCAGCGGGGACATCGGCAGACCGAGCGGCTCGATGGCCTTCTCGGCGGTCTCGACCGGGGTGCCCTCGTCGATGACGTTCTGGATCTCGCCCATGAAGCGGGTGAGGATGCGGTTGACGACGAACGCCGGGGCGTCCTTCACCAGCACCGCGGTCTTCTTCAGCTTCCGCGCCACACCGAACGCCGTGGCCAGCGAGGCGTCGTCGGTCCGCTCGCCGCGGACGATCTCCAGCAGCGGGAGGATCGCGACCGGGTTGAAGAAGTGGAAGCCGACGACCCGCTCGGGGTGCTGCAGCTTCGACGCCATCTCGGTGACCGAGAGGGACGAGGTGTTGGTGGCCAGGATCGCGTGAGCCGGGGCGACCGCCTCGACCTCGGCGAACACCTGCTGCTTGACGCCGATCTCCTCGAAGACGGCCTCGATGATGAAGTCGGCGTCGGAGAAGCCCTCCGCCTTGTCCAGCACACCGGAGACCAGGGCCTTCAGCCGGTTGGCCTTGTCCTGGTTGATGCGGCCCTTGCCGAGCAGCTTCTCGATCTCGGCGTGGACATAGCCCACACCCTTGTCGACGCGCTCCTGGTCGATGTCGGTCAGCACGACCGGCACCTCCAGGCGGCGGAGGAACAGCAGGGCGAGCTGGCTGGCCATCAGACCGGCGCCGACGACGCCGACCTTGGTGACCGGACGCGCCAGGCTCTTGTCCGGGGCACCTGCCGGGCGCTTGGCGCGCTTCTGGACCAGGTTGAAGGAGTAGATCCCGGAACGCAGCTCGCCGCCCATGATCAGGTCCGCGAGGGCCTGGTCCTCGGCGTCGAAGCCGGCACCCAGGTCGCCGTTCTTCGCCGCGGCGATGATCTCCAGCGCGCGGTACGCGGCCGGGGCCGCGCCGTGCACCTTGGAGTCGGCGATGGCCTTGCCGCGGGCGACGGCCTGGTCCCAGGCGTCACCACGGTCGACCGCCGGGCGCTCCACCGTGACCGTGCCGTTCAGCACGGAAGCGGTCCAGATCAGCGACTGCTCCAGGAAGTCCGCGCCCTCGAAGAGCGCGTCGGCGATCCCGAGCTCGAAGACCTGCTTGCCCTTGAGCTGACGGTTCTGGTTCAGCGAGTTCTCGATGATGACGGAGACCGCGCGGTCGGCACCGATCAGATTCGGCAGCAGTGCGCAGCCGCCCCAGCCGGGCACCAGACCGAGGAAGACCTCGGGCAGCGAGAACGCGGGCAGCGCCTTGGAGACGGTGCGGTACGAGCAGTGCAGACCGACCTCGACACCGCCGCCCATCGCCGCGCCGTTGTAGTACGCGAACGTCGGTACCGCGAGGCCGGAGAGGCGACGGAAGACGTCGTGGCCGCCCTTGCCGATGGCCAGAGCGTCGCCGTGGTTCTTCAGCAGCTCGACGCCCTTGAGGTCGGCGCCGACCGCGAAGATGAACGGCTTGCCCGTGATGCCGATACCGACGATCGCACCCTCGGCGGCCTCCTTCTCGACCTGGTCGATGGCGGCGTTCAGGTTCGCCAGCGACTGCGGTCCGAAGGTGGTCGGCTTGGTGTGGTCCAGGCCGTTGTCCAGCGTGATGAGGGCGAAGCGGCCCGCGCCGGCCGGAAGGTCGAGGTGGCGGACGTGCGCCTGGGTGACGACCTCGCCGGGGAACAGCTCGGCCGCACCCTTCAGAAGCTCAGCGGTGGTGCTCACTTGTTGCCTCCGTCGAAATTCGGGTTCTCCCAGATGACCGTGGCGCCCATGCCGAAGCCGACGCACATGGTCGTCAGGCCGTAGCGGACTTCTCGCTGCTCCTCGAACTGGCGGGCCAGCTGCGTCATCAGACGCACACCGGAGGAGGCCAGCGGGTGACCGTAGGCGATGGCGCCGCCGTACTGGTTGACCCGCGCATCGTCGTCGGCGATGCCGTAGTGGTCGAGGAAGGCGAGCACCTGGACGGCGAACGCCTCGTTGATCTCGAACAGACCGATGTCACCGATGGTCAGCCCGGCCTTGGCGAGGGCCTTCTCGGTCGACGGGATCGGTCCGTAGCCCATGACCTCCGGCTCAACGCCCGCGAAGGCGTACGAGACGAGGCGCATCTTGACCGGGAGGCCCAGCTCGCGGGCGACATCCTCGGCGGCGAGCAGCGAGGCGGTGGCACCGTCGTTGAGACCCGCGGCGTTGCCGGCGGTGACGCGGCCGTGGGCGCGGAACGGGGTCTTCAGACCGGCGAGGGACTCCAGCGTGGTGCCCGGACGCATAGGCTCGTCGGCGGTGACCAGGCCCCAGCCGGTCTCCCCGGCCTCGGCGTTGGTGCGGCGTACGGAGATCGGCACCAGGTCCTGCTGGATCTTGCCGTCGGCGTACGCCTTGGCGGCCTTCTCCTGCGAGCGGACCGCGTACTCGTCGGCGCGGAGCTTGGTGATCTGCGGGTACCGGTCGTGCAGGTTCTCCGCGGTCATGCCCATGAACAGGGCGGACTCGTCGACCAGCTTCTCCGATACGAAGCGCGGGTTCGGGTCCACACCCTCGCCCATCGGGTGGCGGCCCATGTGCTCGACACCACCGGCGACGACGAGGTCGTACGCGCCGAAGGCGATGGAGCCGGCCGTCGAGGTGACGGCGGTCAGGGCGCCCGCACACATGCGGTCGATGGAGTAACCGGGTACGGACTGCGGCAGACCGGCCAGGATTCCGGCGGTACGGCCCAACGTCAGGCCCTGGTCGCCGATCTGGGTGGTCGCGGCGATGGCGACCTCGTCGATCTTCGCGGGGTCCAGTTCCGGGTTGCGGCGCAGCAGCTCCCGGATGGCCTTCACGACGAGATCGTCGGCGCGGGTCTCGTGGTAGATGCCCTTCGGACCCGCTTTGCCGAACGGGGTGCGGACGCCGTCGACGAAGACGACGTCCCGGATGGTACGAGGCACGGTGGCCCTCCTCCAGGGTGCGGGATGGCACTGCTGCGGGGCACGCCCACAGGCGCGCCGCTCCCCTCATGCTACTTGTGGGTAACCAGACTGCCCACCCCTTGCGCCGCGAGCGGCGAAGGTCACATGCGGGCGGGGTGGGCGCGAGGGCCGTTTCGTCCTCAAACGTCGGACGGGCTGGAAGCGCCTGCCGGACGTGCCGACGTCGCGCCGGAAACACCGATCGCCGGACGGGGCGGAGAAAACAGCCCGTCCGGCGACAGACGGCACAATGCGGCCCGGGCCGTGCAACCTGGCGCGATCACGATCCTCGACGGCGAACTCTCAGGCCACCGACGTCAGCGCGCGGACCAGCAACGGGGTCACCTGTTCGATCTGCCAGCGCCGCGCGCCGTACCCGACGAGCGCGGACTCGATCTTGTCCGGGGTCGGGTTCTTCGGCGGCTCCCAGCAGACCCGGCGCACCGTGTCCGGGGTGATCAGGTTCTCCTGCGGCATGTGCAGCCGCTCGGCGAGCTCCGACACCGCGGTGCGGGCGGCGAAGAGCCGGGCCGCTGCCGCCGGGTCCTTGTCCGCCCAGGCACGGGGCGGCGGCGGACCGGCGAGGGTCTGGCCGGGCTGGGGGAGCTCGGAGTCCGGCAGCGCCTTGGCCCGGTCGATGGCCGCCTGCCACTGCTCCAGCTGCCGCCGCCCCATGCGGTGGCCGAACCCGGGCAGGGCGGTCAGCGCCTGCGTGTTCGGCGGGAGCGCGAGTGCCGCCTCGACGATCGCGGCGTCACCCAGCACCTTGCCGGGCGAGATGTCCCGGCGCCGGGCGACCTGGTCGCGGGCAGTCCACAACTCCCTTACCACCGCCATCTGTCGGCGACGGCGGACCTTGTGCATACCGGAGGTGCGGCGCCACGGATCCTTGCGTGGGGGAGCGGGTGGTGCCGAGGTGATCGCGTCGAACTCCTCCCGCGCCCACTCCAGCTTGCCCTGCCGGTCGAGCTCGTCCTCCAGGGCGTTGCGCAGGTCGATCAGCAGCTCGACGTCGAGCGCCGCGTAGCGCAGCCAGGGGTCGGGCAGCGGACGGGTGGACCAGTCGACGGCGGAGTGGCCCTTCTCCAGCGAATATCCGAGCACGCTCTCGACCATGGCGCCGAGGCCGACCCGCGGGAAGCCTGCCAGCCGTCCGGCCAGCTCCGTGTCGAAGAGCCTGGTGGGGGTCATCCCTATTTCGCGCAGACAGGGCAGGTCCTGAGTGGCGGCGTGCAGGATCCACTCGCTGCCGTGCAGGGCGTCTCCGAGTCCCGACAGATCGGGACAGCCGACCGGGTCGATCAGTGCGCTGCCCGCGCCGTCGCGGCGCAGCTGCACGAGGTAGGCGCGCTGGCCGTAGCGGTAGCCGGAGGCGCGCTCGGCATCGACGGCCACCGGGCCGGACCCCGCGGCGAAGGCAGCGATCACCCGGGCGAGGGCGTCGTCGGCCGCCACCACCGGGGGAATGCCCTCGCGAGGTTCGAGCAAGGGGATCGGCGCCGGGGCGACGTCGTCCGGGGGAGCGCCCCCGGTGGTTCGCAGTGAAGTGTCTGCTGCGGTCTCTTGGGCGTCGGTCACGTGTAAAGGGTATCTGTGTATGCACGGCGCCCGTCGACGGAACGTTCCGTCGACGGGCGCCGATGAATGTAAACCAGCCGGTCCGTATGGCTGCGCATACGTGCCGGGGGCGGGGATCAGTGGATGATGCCCGTTCGCAGGGCGACGGCGACCATTCCTGCGCGGTCTCCGGTGCCGAGTTTGCGGGCGATTCGGGCGAGGTGGCTCTTGACGGTCAGCGCGGACAGGCCCATGGAGACTCCGATGGCCTTGTTGGACTGCCCTTCGGCGACCAGCCGGAGGACCTCCACCTCGCGGCCGGACAGTTCGCGGTAGCCGCCCGGGTGACTCGGGGTGCCGGGGGGCCGGCGGTGCATACGGGCGGCATTGGCGCCGATGGGGGCGACGCCGGGACGGGTGGGGTGGCCGATATTGGTTCGGGTGCCGGTGACGACGTAGCCCTTCACGCCGCCCGCGAGGGCGTTGCGTACGGCGCCGATGTCATCGGCGGCGGAGAGGGCGAGGCCGTTCGGCCAGCCGGCGGCTCGGGTCTCGGACAACAGGGTCAGCCCGGAACCGTCGGGCAGGTGGACGTCGGCTACGCAGATGTCGCGTGGATTGCCGACGCGGGGACGGGCCTCCGCGATGGACGACGCCTCGATGACGTCACGTACTCCGAGTGCCCACAGATGGCGGGTGACGGTGGAACGGACGCGCGGGTCGGCCACGACGACCATGGCCGTCGGCTTGTTCGGGCGGTAGGCGACCAGGCTTGCGGGCTGCTCTAGGAGAACGGACACCAGGCCTCCTGGGGAGTGGCGGGACGGGCCGGCTCGGGGATGAAGCCGGGGCGAACCGTGCTTGAAGGGTCATTGACCTCTTCGGCAGCAGACCCGTCCTCCTTTAGAGGAAGATCACTATTTGGTGAGTAACAATTCGGGCAAATCGGGCATGCGATCGATTGTACGAAAAGAATGCCGGTGACTCTGCGATGGTTGTGACGCAGAGTTACCGGCAAGGGGAGGGTTCAGGACAGGTTCAGGACGGCTTCGGGACGGATTCAGGGAACCTGAGGGCCGCGCCGCTGAGGCAGGGTCACCACCGCCGCATCGGCGGCGCCCGATGGAGGAAGGCCGGCGATCTGGCACAGCAGATCGCCCCACGCCATCAGATGCGCCGCCGTGTCCGGCACCCCGGCACGGCCCTCGCGCGGTGTCCATGATGCCCGGATCTCGATCTGTGTCGCCGGACGCCTCTTGGCCAGCGCACCGAAGTAGTGCGACCCCGACCGGGTCACCGTGCCGCCCGCCTCCTCGTACGACAGACCGCGCGCCTCCAGCGCACCGGTCAGCCACGACCAGCACACCTCCGGCAGCAGCGGATCGGAAGCCATCTCCGGCTCCAACTCGGCCCGTACCAGCGTCACCAGGCGAAAGGTGCCGTGCCAGGCGTCGTGCCCGGCCGGATCATGGAGCAGTACGAGGCGGCCGTCGGCGAGATCGTCCTCGCCGTCCACGACCGCCGCCTCCAGGGCGTACGCGTACGGGGCCAGCCGTTTGGGCGGCTGCGTCGACTCCACCTCCAGCTCGGGACGCAGCCGCGCCGAGCGCAGCGCGTCCACCGCCGACCGGAACGCGGGTGGGACGGAACCACCCTCCGCGCTGTCCTTGCTGTCAGCGCCATCGGATTGATCGGAGAACTGTCCCTGAGCCGGAGCCATGCGGGGAAGAGTAGGCGGAACCCGAGCCTCGCGCAGGGAGGGACACCCGGGCGGGCCCGGCTGCTTGCGGCTTCGTGCGAAGATTCTTGGTGTGAGTGCCAACGATCGCCCCATGGGCCAGCAGACGAAGACATCCGCCACCCATGAGTCGGCGTTCCTGAAGGCGTGCCGACGCGAGCCCGTGCCGCACACGCCCGTCTGGTTCATGCGCCAGGCGGGGCGTTCGCTGCCGGAATACCTGAAGGTGCGCGAAGGCATCCCGATGCTCGACTCCTGCATGATGCCGGAGCTGGTCGCGGAGATCACGATGCAGCCCGTCCGCCGCCACAAGGTGGACGCCGCGATCTACTTCAGCGACATCGTCGTACCGCTCAAGGCCATCGGGATCGACCTCGACATCAAGCCCGGCGTCGGCCCGGTCATCGCCGATCCGATCCGCACCCGCGCCGATCTGGCCCGGCTGCGCGACCTGACGCCCGAGGACGTCGGCTACGTCACCGAGGCCATCGGCCTGCTCACCGCCGAACTGGGCTCCACCCCCCTCATCGGCTTCGCGGGTGCGCCGTTCACCCTCGCGAGCTACCTCGTGGAGGGCGGCCCGTCCCGCAACCACGAGCACACCAAGGCCCTGATGTACGGCGACCCGCAGCTCTGGGCCGATCTGCTCGACCGGCTCGCCGACATCACCGGTACCTTCCTCAAGGTGCAGATCGAGGCCGGAGCCTCGGCCGTCCAGCTCTTCGACTCCTGGGTGGGCGCGCTGGCCCCCGCCGACTACCGGCGTTCGGTGCTCCCCGCCTCAACCAAGGTCTTCGAAGCCGTCGCCCCGTACGAGGTTCCACGCATCCACTTCGGTGTCGGCACCGGCGAACTCCTCGGGCTGATGGGCGAGGCGGGCGCGGATGTCGTCGGCGTCGACTGGCGGGTCCCGATGGACGAGGCCGCGCGCCGGGTCGGCCCCGGCAAGGCGCTCCAGGGCAACCTCGATCCCGCGGTGCTGTTCGCGCCGACGGCGACGGTGGAGGAGAAGGCCCAGGAGGTGCTGGACGCATCCGCCGGTCTGGAGGGCCACGTCTTCAACCTGGGCCACGGCGTGATGCCGTCGATGGACCCGGACGCCCTGACGCGGCTCGTCGAGTACGTGCACGAACGGACCGCGCGCTGAGCGGCGAAGGACACCGGGCACCGCGCACTCAGGCGGTGCCCGCCTGCCGCAGTGCCGTCACCGCCTTGCGGGCCGCCACCGGAATGGGATCCCACACCGGTGAGAACGGCGGGGCGTAGCCCAGGTCCAGGGCGATCACCCGGTCCACCGTCATACCGGCCGTGAGCGCCACGGCCGCGATGTCCACGTGCTTGGCCGCCCCGTCCCGGCCGACGATCTGCACACCGAGGAGCCGCCCTGTGCGGTACTCCGCGAGCTCTTCACCGTCATGGGCTGCGCCCCCGGGTAGTAGCCCGCCCGGCCCGTCCCTTCGACACCGGGTCCGAAGGGACCACGCTACGACGCGGGGGGTGTGGACGAGGACTCGGACGGCTTGGACGGCTCGGGCGTCCGCGGCGCGCGGTGTCCGGGCCGCCGGCTGCTCAGCCGCCGCCACAACAGCAGGAGTACGGCGACCGTGGCCAGGAACGGGGCCGCGGCACCCACCGCCATCGCGAGCCACCGCAACATCGTGACGAACGCGTGCCAGCCGCCGCCGAGCGCGTCCAGGAAGCCGGGGTCGTCGTCGCCTTCCTTCGCCGTCCGCTCCGGCTCGTGGAGGTCGAGGGTGATCGTGGCCAGCGCGGTGCGGTCCTCCAGTGACGCCTGCCGGGCGAGCAGCGACTCCAACGACGCCTGGCGGTCGCTCAGTTCACCTTCGAGCGCGACCACATCGGTGAGCTCCTCGGCCCGGTCCATCAGCTTGCGTACCCGCGTCACACTCGCCCGCTGGGTGGCGATCCGGCTCTCCACGTCGACCACCTGATCCGTGACGTCCTTCGCGGACGACGTGCGCGACAGCAGCTTTCCCGCGCCCGCGAGATCCTTCAGCGCCGCATCGTACTCGCCCTGCGGAACGCGCAGCACGATATGTGACATTTCGCGTGTGTCGTCGACCCGTTCGGTCTCCTCGCGGGCCACCAGACCGCCAGAACTCTCCGCGACCGAGCGGGCGGCAGCCGCGGCCTTCGGCACGCTCTCCACCTCCACGGAGAGCGACGCGGTACGGATGACATGGGTGCCGGCGGGCAGGGCGTCGGGCTTCTTCGGCAGCGCCGACGAACCCTCGGCCCCCTTCGCGCCCTGCGCCGGCTCTTCGGCTGCGGAGTCCGCGGCGCCCTGCCGCGCCGGGGCGATCGCCTTCTTGTTGTCCCCGGAGCTCCCGTCGCTCGCAGTGTCGGCGGCGCCGCAGCCACTCAGTGCGAGGAGGCCGGCCAGGAGTCCGGCGGCCAGGACCGTGCGTGAACGACGGACGGATGAACGGCCAGGATGCCGGTCTGTCTGCATAACTGCTCCCCCGGGGCGAGTGGTTGATGGCGCCGGTTCGACGTGCGGGGCGGGGGTGCGGGTTGCCTGATACCGGTTTCGAAGCGGTCACGTTCAGGACTCGGATGAGATTTGAGAGAGTGGGGGCATGCAGCGTTCAATAAACCGCGCGGACACAGGCACGGGTCATGTCGTCGTCATCGGCGGTGGCATCGCCGGTCTCGCCGCAGCCCACCGGCTTCTCGGGGCTGGGCTGCGGGTCACCCTCCTGGAGGCCACCGACCGGCTCGGCGGCAAGCTCATGACCGGCGAGATCGCCGGTACCCGGGTCGACCTGGGCGCCGAGTCGATGCTCGCCCGGCGCCCGGAAGCGGTCGACCTGGCACGGGCCGTCGGGCTCGGCGACCGCCTCCAGCCGCCCGCCACAGCCACCGCATCGGTCTGGACGCGCGACGCCCTGAGGCCCATGCCCAAGGGCCATGTGATGGGCGTACCGGGCGACCCGGCGGCGCTGAGCGGGGTGCTCTCCCCGGAGGGCCTCGCACGCATCGCGCAGGAGCGCGACCTCACCCCGACCACCGTCGGCGACGATGTCGCGGTCGGTGCGTACGTCGCCGACCGGCTGGGCCGCGAGGTCGTCGACCGGCTCGTGGAACCGCTGCTCGGCGGCGTGTACGCGGGCGACGCCTACCGGATCTCGATGCGCGCCGCCGTACCGCAGCTCTTCGAGGTGGTGCGGGAGGGCGGCTCGCTGCTCGACGGTGTCCGGCGCGTCCAGGAACGGGCCGCGGCCCGGCAGCAGACCGGACCGGTCTTCCAGGGCATCGACGGCGGCATCGGCACCCTGCCGTACGCGGTCGCCGACGCCGTACGTGCGGCGGGCGGGGAGATCCTGACCGCCACCCCAGTCCTCGGCCTGACCCGTACCACCGACGGCTGGGACGTCCGCACGGACACCCGGGTGATCACTGCCGACGGCATCGTGCTGGCCGCCCCCGCCTGGTCCGCCTCCACCCTGCTCGCCGCCGAGTCCCCGGCCGCCTCCGCCGAGCTCGCCGGTGTCGAGTACGCGTCGATGGCGCTCGTCACCATGGCGTTCCGCCGCTCCGACGTGGCCGCCACCGGCGCACTCGACGGGCGCTCCGGCTTCCTCGTACCGCCGGTGGACGGCCGCACCATCAAGGCCTCCACTTTCTCCACCCGCAAGTGGAACTGGGTCGCCGACTCCGCGCCCGACCTGTTCGTCCTGCGCACTTCCGTCGGCCGGTACGGCGAGGAGGACCACCTGCACCGCGAGGACAGTGAGCTGGTCGACGTATCGTTGCGCGACCTCGCGGCGGCGACCGGACTGGCCGCGAAGCCCGTGGACACCGAGGTCACCCGGTGGATCGGTGGACTGCCCCAGTACCCCGTGGGCCACCTCTCCCGGGTCGCCCGGATCCGCGACGAGGTCGCCAAGCTGCCCGGGCTGCGGGTCTGCGGAGCGGTCTACGACGGCGTCGGCATCCCGGCGTGCATCGCGAGCGCCCACCGTGCCGCCGACGAGATCGCCGACGGCATCGCGGGCGGCTCCGGGGAAGAGATCATCGCCACGTCGACCCCGGTTCAGGGCACACGGAGCGAGGCGGGACAATAGCCATATGAGTGCGCCTGAGAAGATTTCCAACGCCGGTAAGAAGGCCAAGGACCTCAACGAGGTCATCCGCTACACGCTGTGGTCCGTCTTCAAGCTGCGCGACGTCCTGCCCGCGGATCGTGCCGGTTACGCCGACGAGGTCCAGGAGCTGTTCGATCAGCTCGCGGCGAAGGACGTCACCGTCCGTGGCACCTACGACCTCTCCGGCCTGCGTGCCGACGCCGACATCATGATCTGGTGGCACGCCGAGACCGCGGACGAGCTGCAGGAGGCGTACAACCTCTTCCGGCGCACCAAGCTGGGCCTGGCGCTGGAGCCGGTCTGGTCGAACATGGCGCTGCACCGCCCCGCCGAGTTCAACAAGTCGCACATCCCGGCGTTCCTGGCCGACGAGACGCCGCGCAACTACATCAGCGTCTACCCCTTCGTGCGTTCCTACGACTGGTACCTGCTGCCGGACGAGGACCGTCGCCGCATGCTCGCGGACCACGGCAAGATGGCCCGCGGCTACCCCGACGTCCGGGCCAACACCGTCGCCTCCTTCTCGCTCGGCGACTACGAGTGGGTCCTCGCCTTCGAGGCCGACGAACTGCACCGCATCGTCGACCTGATGCGCCACCTGCGGGCCTCCGAGGCGCGGCTGCACGTCCGCGAGGAGATTCCGTTCTACACGGGGCGCAGGAAGTCGGTTGCAGACCTGGTGGCCGGGCTCGCGTAGCGAGCGGGCTCCGACCACCCCAACCCGGAAGATCAGACGGCGGGCACTTGGCGCGTTCCGCGCTGCCCGTCGTTCCAGCGACACCGGGTTCGGCTCCGGGTGCGGCGCGCGTTCTGCGCGCCGCACCGGCGTCTTTTGATGCGCATTTCCCCGTAACAGTTGATGCGCACGGCCCCGTAACAGACCGTGCAGACCGGCAGACCGACCGTTCTGCTCGCCCGGCCCACCGCCCCGAGCGCCGGGACCGCAGACGGCGAGCCGCCCGTCCGTCTGTATCGCGGTGAGTGCGGTGTCCACCACCCTGGTTCTCCGGGCGGGCAGTCGGCGACGAAGCAGAAACCCCCACGGCGCGAGCCGTAGGAATCCCCCTCGTTCACGAGGGGGAGGAAGTCAAGCCGCTCGCCTTCCGTTCACCTTTCCGACCAGAGCCGCGCGGGCCGCTCGTACCAGCCGGGTGGAGCGGCGCGGTGGTCGCGCGGCGGCCCGGTCCTGCCACCAGTGGGTCAGCCTGCGCCGTGCCGCGTTGTCGGCCGGTCGGCCGGTGACCAGCAGCTGCTCGGCGAAGTCCAGCGCGTCGCGCCGGTAACCGGCGGACATCGGACGGGTCCTGGCGTACGAGAGGAAGGCGTCACGGTAAGCGGCGCCGAGGATCTCCGGCAGCTCGGGTGCCACCTTGGCGACGACCCCGGCCCGCTTGGCCGCCAGGGCACGGCTCTGAATCCCGAGAAGGCGGTGGTCGAAGCCGTGCGGGGCGGGGGTGCCCGCGACGAGGGCGGAGAGCAGCGTGGTCTGGGCGACCGCGACCCGGTCGCGGACGGAGTCCAGGGACGGAGCGGGGCTCGGGGCAGGTCGCGATGCGGACTTCCCGGCGTGCGCCGACGCACTCGCGCTCGGCACTGCCGCCCGGTCCAGCGTGGCGCGGATCGTGGCCAGTTCGCCCGCCAGCTCCCCGGCCGGCGGGAAGTCGTCGTCCCGTTCCAGGAGTACGCCGGGCGGGTCGACCCGGGAGCGCAGTTCGGCGAGTACGTCGAGGACGGGCTCGGTGATCGGGTGGGCATGGGTGTCGTGCCAGACGCCGTCCTTCTCGACGCCGCCCGCCACATGTACGTACGCGATGGCTTCCACCGGCAGCTCGTCGAGCGCGGTGGCCGGGTCCTCGCCGCGGTTGACGTGGTTGGTGTGCAGATTGGCGACATCGATCAGCAGCCTGACACCGGTGCGCTCGACCAGCTCCGCCAGAAACTGCCCCTCCGTCAGCTCCTCGCCGGGCCAGGAGATCAGTGCCGCGATGTTCTCCAGTGCCAGCGGCACCGGCAGCGAGTCCTGCGCGATCCGTACGTTCTCGCACAGTACGTCCAGCGCGTCCCAGGTCCGCGGTACGGGCAGCAGATGGCCCGCTTCCAGTCCCGGCGAGGCGGTGCGCGGCCCCCCGGCCCGTACGAACGCGATGTGTTCGGTGACCAGCGGAGTGTCGAGCAGCTCGGCCCGGGCCGCGAGATCGGCGAGCCGACCGGCGTCGGGGCGGTCGGCATCGCCGAGGCCCAGCGAGACGCCGTGCGGGACGACGGTGACGCCGCGCTCCCGGAGCCGTACCAGCGAATCGGGCAGATGGCCGGTGCAGAGGTTCTCCGCGACCGCCTCCACCCAGTCGATCCCCGGCAGTGCCTCGACGGTGTCCGCGATCTCCGGTCGCCAGCCGATACCGATTCCCAGCGTCATGTGTCGTCCCCCTCCTCCACTCCGTTCCGTGCAGGGCTCATGGCCCCGGCGGGCTGTGGTGAATCCGAACAGAGTGACGTTCAGAGGTTGATTTGAGGTTCCGATCCGGGGTGGTCGGGACGTCGCTGTCGCTCTCGCCGTTGCCGTTGCAGAGCGGACAGAGGCGAACGGCCCCGGTTCCGCCCCGCTCAGCCGCGCAGTGCGGGATGGTCGGCGACCACCGTGCACGATCCCGGAGCGATCTCGGTGAACCCGGCGTCACGCACCACCGGCAGTCCGCTCACCGTGAGTTCCTGCCAGCGGCCTGCCTCCGGAGTGGCGACGGAGAGCGGGAAGCCTGCCTCGCGCCATGCCTTGCGCTCCGTATCCGTCAGCTCCCACCAGGCGAGCTGTGCACCGTGCCCGGCCTGCGCCATCGCCTTGCCGGCCGACATGTCCAACTCCGGGTTCAGCCACAGCACCGGGCCCGCGGGGTCGGGCGCGGTCGGCGGCTCGGGGTCGTCCAGATCCGTCCCCGATACCTGGAGCTTCGCCAGTTCCTTCGGCCAGCCGTCCAGGGGCACCGGCGGGAAGACCCGCACCTCGGCGCCCTCGCCGGTGACCGTGATGCCGGGCAGCGCGGACGCCTTGCGCCACTCCGCGCCGCGCGCCCGCCGCACCACCTTGCGGATCCGGGCGTCCTGCCAGTCCCGCATCGCCTGCGCCCATTCGCCCTCGTCGGCCGACCGCTCGTCGGAGAGCATCACGAGCACCGCGCGGGCCGCGGTCCGCAGTGCGTCGGTACGGGCCGGGGGAGCGGTCTTTTCGATGTGCACGACCAGCGGCAGTACGTACTGCGGGGCCTCGTCGCGGCTCGTCCGCTCGGACCTGAACGGGCTGTCCGCCGCAGGGGAGAAGGACGCGGGCCGAGAGGTGGCCGGGGATACGGACGGGGGTGCGGGGGTGTCGTTGTCGCTCACCCGTCCCAGTCTGCCAGCCGCCTGCGAACCGCTTCTTGGCGGAATGGATCACTCCGGGTGAGGATGCACCGCATGAAGAGCGATCTCTTTTCCAGCGAGAACATGGCGCAGCAGGCAACCGTCCCCGGAATGACCCTGCAGAACGCCAAATCCATCAAGTACGTCATCAACGGCGAGATGCACGCCCGCCAGGGATCGATGATCGCTTTCCGCGGCGATCTCCAGTTCGAGCGCAAGGGCCAGGGCTTCGGCGGCATGCTCAAGCGCGCCGTCACCGGCGAGGGGCTGGCGCTGATGGCGGTCCGTGGCCAGGGCGAGGCATGGTTCGCGCACGAGGCAGCCAACTGCTTCATCGTGGAGATGGAGCACGGCGACGTCCTCACCATCAACGGCCGCAACGTGCTCTGTTTCGACCCCACGCTCTCCTACGAGATCAAGACCATAAAGGGCGCCGGAATGACCGGCGGGGGAATCTTCAACAGCGTCTTCACCGGGTACGGCAAGCTCGGCCTGATGTGCGAGGGCCACCCCATCGTCATACCCGTCACAGCCCAGCAGCCGGTCTGTGTCGACACGGACGCGGTGGTCGGCTGGAGCGCCAATCTGACCACATCGCTGCACCGCTCGCAGAGCCTCGGCTCGATGATGCGCGGTGGGTCCGGGGAGGCGGTCCAACTGCGGCTGGACGGCGAGGGGTTCGTGATCGTACGGCCCAGCGAGGCCAAGCCCGAGAAGGCATCGTCCAACTGAACCTGAGCGGGGTGGGCGGCGCGCTGTGCCCCGGCCGCTGCTGCACCGGCGCGGCTTGTCCGTCGCCACCACCGTGCTTGCCGCACGGCTGGCTCTGGTGACCAGCGGATCGCCCGCGCACTGCTGGCCCTGATGACCAGCGGATCGCCCGCGAACCACGCTGTGACGGGTCTGGTCACCGGACCGCGGACCGGCACGGTGTGCGTGCCGGTCCTGCCGCGCGTCGCAGCCGCCGCCCTCGCCGCGGCAGCGGCCGCGCTCACCTGCAGTGGGCCACCGCGGCCGAACGGCCCCATCTGCGCACAGTGGACGGGGCGTTCACCAACTGGTGGAAGGCTTCGCGGGAGCCCGCGCCCCGCAGTGCGCAGGCGGCGGACAGCAGCTGCCCGCCACCTGCGCGTCAACGCGTCAGCGCCAGGGCCCCGTCACCGCGAACGTCGTCCCCGGCGTATAGCAGTTGACGAACATCGTCCCGCCGTCCGGCGCGAACGTGACCCCGGCGAACTCGCCCCACTCGGGCTCCTCGGGCGTCCCGACGTTCTGCCGGCCCCGCGCCATCGCGTACACCTCGCCGCCCCGCGTCAGGCCGAACACATGCTGCGCGCCGTCGCCGTCCTCGCACACCATCAGCCCCCCGTCGGAAGCCAGGCAGATGTTGTCGGGGGACTCGCCGGGCAGCTGGATGTCCGTACCGGGACCGAAGACGATCACGAGGGTGAGGCGGCGCCGCTTCGGCTCGTACCGCCACACCTGGCCGTAGTGGTCGGCCGCCGAACCCTGCGAGCTCCGGGCGAAACTGGAGACGAAGTAGACCGAGGACCCGCCCCAGTAGCAGCCCTCCAGCTTCTGCGCGTGCGTGATGCCCTTCGGGCCGAAGTCCTGGAACCTGATCGGGGTCTCGGACGCCAGTGGATCTGGTACGGGAACCCACTCGATGCCCTCGAAGCACGCACCGGTCTCCTGGACCACGGAGAGGTCGGGGACGCCCGGCACCCGCATGGCCTCCAGATGGCCGCCGGCCCGCAGCGAGCCCGTCCCGCCGAGCGGCTTACTCGGCAGGAAGCGGTAGAAGAGCCCGAACGGCTTGTCGAACGCGTCCTCCGTCTCGTACACGATCCCGCTCTTCGGATCGATCGCGATCGCCTCGTGCTGGAAGCGGCCCATCGCGGTCAGCGGCACGGCCCCGGTGCGGTGCGGATCGGCGCCGTCCACCTCGAAGATGAAGCCGTGGTCCTTGGTGTAGCCGTTGGTGCCGGCTTTGTCCTCGGTCTCCTCGCAGGTCAGCCAGGTGTTCCAAGGGGTGCGGCCGCCCGCGCAGTTCACCGCCGTACCGGCGATGGCGACGCGTTCGCCGAGGACGTTGTTGCGGCCGTCCAGCTCCAGGGCCGTACAGCCGCCCTTGCCCATCGGGTCGTAGGTGAGACCCTCAACGGTCGGGACCGGGATTCTTCCGGTGGCGCGGTTCTCGTGATTGCGGACGAGACGGACATGTCCGTGCCGGCCCGCGAAGGCGGCCATGCCGTCGTGGTTGCTGGGGACCTGGCCCTCGCCGGAGCGGAGCGGTTCGCCCTCCCGGGACAGGACCCGGTAGCGGAATCCCTTCGGGAGGTCGAGCAGACCGTCGGGGTCGGGCACGAGCGGGCCGTAGCCGCTGTGTCCCCGGGCGGCGGCGGTACCGGCGAAGAGTTCGGAGAACGCCCCGGCGAAGGCGATCGAGGCAACGGCCGCGCCGCTGCCGGCCAGGACCTGTCGTCGTGTCGCGAGGTGTCGTGCTGTTGCTGCTGATGACATGAGGCAACTCCCTGCTGGCGGACAGGAGAAGTGACCCGCATGTGTGTATCACGCGTATCGTCGCGCGGGAACCATGCGGGCCACTGAGCCTCGTGCGCGTCACGGGCCCACAGGGGCCCGTGGGGTCAGGCCAGGGACGCGCTGAGCGTGATCGTCGTGCCCGTGAGCGCCTGGCTGACCGGGCAGTTCGCCTTGGCGTCCTCGGCGGCCTTGACGAAGCCCGCCTCGTCGAGACCCGGTACCTCGCCCTGGACGGTGAGGTGAATACCGGTGATGCCGGTACCGGGCTGGAAGGTGACCTCGGCCTGGGTGTTCAGCCGGGTCGGCGGGGTGCCGGCCGTGGCCAGGCCGTTGGACAGCGCCATCGAGAAGCAGCTGGAGTGAGCCGCCGCGATGAGCTCCTCGGGACTGGTCTTGCCGTTCGCCTTCTCCGCGCGGGACGGCCAGGAGACGGCGTAGTCGCCGATGCCGGAGGAGTCGAAGGTGACGACGCCCTTGCCCTCGATCAGGTTGCCTTCCCAGACGGTGTGCGCCTGACGCGTGGTAGCCATGATGGATCCCTTCGAACGGTGTGCGCGGTGATACGGGAGATACGAGCACCTCGAGGCACCTCAAGGCACCTCGGGTGGTACCACCCGAATCGGCTTCGGGTGGCCGTACGCCCCGAACCTACTGCGCCACCAGACCCTTTGCGTCGCGCGCCAGCGCCGTCAGCCGGGAGATCGCCCGGAAGTACTTCTTCCGGTACCCGCCGTTCAGCATCTCCTCGCTGAACAGCTTGTCGAACGGGACCCCGGAGGCGAGCACCGGAACCTCCCGGTCGTACAGCCGGTCGGCGAGGACGACGAGTCGCAGCGCGGTGGACTGGTCCGGCACCGGCTGGACCTCGGTGAGGCAGACGGCCCGCAGGTCGTCCGTCAGCGCGCCGTAGCGGCTCGGATGGACCCGGGCGAGATGGTCGAGGAGCGAGGGGAAGTCGTCCAGGCTGGCGCCCTCGGTGGCGTACGCGGCCTTGGTGACCTGCTCGTCGGAGTACGGCGCGGGGGCCTCGGGCAGCCCTCGGTGGCGGTAGTCCTCGCCGTCGATGCGCAGCGGGCGGAAGTGCGAGGACAGCCCCTGGATCTCCCGCAGGAAGTCGGCGGCGGCGAACCGGCCCTCACCGAGCTTGCCGGGCAGCGTGTTGGAGGTGGCGGCGAGCGCGACCCCCGCCTCGACCAGCCTGCTGAGCAGCGACGACACCAGGACGGTGTCGCCCGGGTCGTCCAGCTCGAATTCATCGATGCACAGGAGCCGGTGCCCGCTCAGCGTCTGCACGGTCTGCTGGAAACCCAGCGCACCGACCAGGTTCGTCAGCTCGACGAACGTACCGAACGCCTTCAGGGAGGGCGCGGCGGGCGTGGCGTGCCAGAGGGAGGCCAGCAGATGGGTCTTGCCGACGCCGTAGCCGCCGTCGAGATAGACCCCGAGGGGTGTCGACGGGGCCGTCGGCTTCTTGCTGAACCGCCCACCCGTCGCCCGCCACCACCCCTCCGAGGATGCGCTTCGCGCTCTTCTGTTCTTGCCGGAGCCGGTGGCGTGCGCCCCGCCGAGTCCGGCCGCGAAGCCGCTCAGGACCGTGACCGCGTCGATCTGGCTCGGCTGGTTGGGGTCCGGGACGTACGTATCGAAGCGCACGGAGTCGAAGCGCGGCGGCGGCACCATCTCGGCGACCAGGCGGTCGGCGGGGACATGCGGCTCACGGGCGCACAGGGACAGCGGGGCCGTTTCGGCTATGGGGCTCTGCCCCGGCACGGCGATGGAGGACGACACAACTCTCCACTTTAAGCGCCGTGCCAGACTGCAGGACATGCGACGCCTCTTCCCTGTGACCGACCTGACACCGGCTGACGACGAGGGGGAGTGGACCCTGGACGATCTGGCCGACGCGTACGCGTACCCCGAGCAGGCCGGCCCCTGGCTGCGCGCCAACATGGTTTCGACGCTCGACGGCGCCGCCCAGCACGACGGGCGCTCGCAGCCGATCTCCTGCGAGAGCGACATGCGGATCTTCGGCACCCTGCGCGGACTGGCCGATGTGGTCGTCGCGGGGGCGGAGACGGTACGGCTGGAGGGTTACCGGCCCGCCAGGGCGCGCGAGGCCTTCGCCACCCGCCGGGCTGCGGCCGGGCAGGGGCCCGCACCGGCGATCGCCGTGGTGAGCGGCAGCCTGGATCTGGACTTCTCATTGCCGCTCTTCGTCTCGCCGCTCGTCCCGACCCTCGTGCTGACCGGCGCCGGAGCCCCTGCGGGCCGGGTCGAGGCGGCACGGAAGGCCGGCGCCCAGGTGGTGGTCGCGGGGGAGGGCTCACGGGTCGACCCCGCCAGGGCCGTACGGGAGCTGGCGGACCGCGGACTCACGCGGCAGCTGACCGAGGGCGGCCCCAGGATGCTGGGCCAGTTCGTGGCGGCCGGGGTGCTGGACGAGCTCTGTCTGACCCTGTCGCCGATGCTGACCGCCGGAGACGCGCAGCGGATCGCCGGTGGCCCCTCGGTGGCCGTGCCGGAACGATTCGCCCTGGCATCACTGCTGGAAGAGGCCGGGTTCCTCTTCTCCCGATACCGTCGGATCTGACAATCGGCGGAATGTGCCGCTCCGGTTAGCTTCCGGTGGGCACAATTACTCTCGCAGACCCCGTGCGCGCACGGGGAAGGATGGTTTCAGCAGAGACCGGCGACGGTCACTGAAGCAGAAGGGCGCCTGTGGTGTTCACCAGCGTTTTGATGATCGAGAAGCCCCTCACTTCCGAGGACGTCGAGTTCGTCACCACCCTGCACGGGGAAGAGCGGACCTCCTTCGTCGTACTCATGCAGCCGCGCGGTGACCAGGCCGATGTGCTGTTGCGAGCCATCGACGACCTGGCGATGGGAGAACTCAAGGAAGCCGCCCGGGAGAGTGAGGAGCCGGAAGGCAAGAACGCCAGGCAGCCCGCCGAACTGGCGCTCGAAGTGTCCCTGGAGGCCTTGCGGCAGGCGGGCTCCGAAGCCGTCGGACAGGTGATCGAGGAGCACCCCCTGGACAAGCTGAAGTCCGTGGTCGACGACGCGGGGGCGGACGAAGTCATCGTGCTGACCGCGCCGCACTACGTGGAAGAGTTCTTCCACCGGGACTGGGCCTCCAGGGCCCGGCACAAGGTCGGCGTACCGGTGCTCAAGCTCTTCGCGCACAGCGAATAGGCTGGGCGGGTACTTGTTTCGACTTCTGGGGAGACACACGCATGGCACCCGGTATTCCTGCCGCCATGGAACGGCCGCACTTCATCGGCATCGGCGGCGCCGGAATGTCGGGCATCGCGAAGATCCTCGCCCAGCGCGGTGCGAAGGTCGCGGGCAGCGACGCCAAGGAGTCGGGTACGGCCGAGGCGCTGCGGGCGCTGGGGGCGACCGTCCACATCGGACACGCCGCCGGACATCTGGCGGACGACGCCTCGTGCGTGGTCGTCTCCAGCGCCATCCGCCCCGACAATCCGGAGCTGATGCGCGCCGCCGAGCTGTCGATCCCCGTCGTGCACCGCTCCGACGCGCTCGCTTCCCTGATGGGGGGCCTGCGTGCGATCGCGGTGGCCGGTACGCACGGCAAGACGACCACCACATCGATGCTGGCCGTCGCCCTGTCCGAGCTGAACCTCGATCCCTCGTACGCCATCGGCGGCGACCTCGCGGGCCCCGGCACCAACGCCGCGCACGGTGAGGGCAGCATCTTCGTCGCCGAGGCGGACGAGAGCGACCGCAGCTTCCAGAAGTACGACCCCGAGGTCGCGATCGTCCTCAACGTCGAGCTGGACCACCACGCGAACTACGCCTCGATGGACGAGATCTACGAATCCTTCGAGACGTTCGCCGGTAAGATCGTCCCCGACGGCACCCTGGTGATCTCCGCCGATCAGCCCGGCGCCGTCGAGCTGGCGAAGCGGGTGCGCGACCTCTCCTCGCTGAAGGTCGTCACCTACGGCGAGTCCGAGACCGCCGACGTACGCGTCCACAAGGTCACCCCACGTGGTCTGACCAGCGAGGTCACGGTCATCCTGAACGGGAAGTACCTCACGTTCACGGTCTCCGTGCCCGGCAGCCACTACGCCCACAACGCGGTCGCGGCCCTCGCCGCCGGTGTCGCCCTCGGCATCCCGGCCCACAACCTGGCCTCGGCCCTCGGCAAGTACACCGGGGTCAAGCGCCGCCTCCAGCTCAAGGGCGAGGCGGCGGGCGTGCAGGTCATCGATTCGTACGCGCACCACCCCACCGAGATGACCGCGGACCTCGAAGCGATGCGCGGCGCCGCGTCCGAAGCCCGCCTCCTGGTCGTCTTCCAGCCCCACCTCTTCTCCCGCACCCAGGAGCTGGGCACCGAGATGGGCCAGGCCCTCGCACTGGCCGACGTCTCCGTGGTCCTGGACATCTACCCGGCCCGCGAGGACCCGATCCCCGGCATCACCAGCGCCCTGATCATCGACGCCGCGAGGTCCGCAGGAGCCGATGTCACCGCCGTCCACGACAAGGCGTCGGTCCCCGAGGTCATCGCGGGAATGGCGAAGCCCGGAGACCTCGTTCTCACCATGGGGGCGGGCGACGTCACGGACCTCGGCCCGCAGATCCTGGACCACCTGTCGAGCTGAGGGAGCGACGTGTCGTACGACATCGAGAAGCCGGACGAACAGTGGCGGACGGAGCTGACACCCGCCGAGTACGCGGTCCTGCGCCAGGCCGGCACCGAACCCGCCTTCGTCGGCGAATACACCGACACCAAGACCACGGGCGTCTACTCCTGCCGCGCCTGTGACGCGGAGCTGTTCCGCTCCGACACCAAATTCGAGTCGCACTGCGGCTGGCCGTCCTTCTACGACCCGAAGGACACGGACGCGGTCGAACTGATCCAGGACCGCAGCCACGGCATGGTCCGCACCGAGGTCCGCTGCGCCCGCTGCGGATCGCACCTCGGCCATGTCTTCGAGGGCGAGGGCTACCCGACCCCGACGGACCAGCGGTACTGCATCAACTCGATCTCACTGCGTCTGACGCCCGAGGAGGGCTGACGCCCACGGACGTGAGCGAGGGCTGGCGCGCACGGACGTGAGCGAGGGCTGACGCCCACGCTGAGGCCTACGACGTGAGCGAGGGCGGACGCCCACGACGTGAGCGAGGGCTCACGGCCATGACTGGGCGCGGGCTGACGCCGGGCGTCAGCCCGCGTTCTCGTCCTCGGGGTTCTCCGGCCGCAGCAGCGGGTGGGCGACGCCGGGGAAGACCCGGGCCCGCACGACCGGCTCCCCGGACCCGCCCAGGATCACCGTCTCGGCGACGCCCCACGGACGGCCGGGCAGCGCCACGGTCAGGATGTACGAGGACGCGCAGCCCATGCAGTCGTAACGGTCCGCCCAGGTCTCCACGTCCGTGACACTGCCGGGGTAGCGCGCCACATGCCGGTGCTGCGCGTGGCAGCGCTCGCACCGCTCGCCCGGCTCGCACGTACCACCGCAGGGGCACGGAACGTCGAGCGAGTCGGCGGGACGCCAGCGCTGCGTGAGGACGGCCTCACGCGTGGCGCCCATGTCCTTCATCGCCTTCAGATTGCGGGCGGCGACGTTGTACGACTCGCCGGTCGCGGCCATCCGGTCCCGGATGACGTCCTTGCGTCCGCGGTTCGTCGTCATCTGTTCCTCCTGGGGGTGTCACGCAGCCCGCCGGGAGCGCACGAGATCGATATGTCACACGGTACCGGTCGCCCCGGACGGGTCGTGACACCCAGGGTTCCCGACGGCGCTCGTGGTTCCCGACAGGGCTGCTGCCCCTACGACCGCCGCACCCGTGCCGTCAGCCTGCTGCCGAACCGTCTGCCGAAGCCGCCCGGCCGGTTCCATGCCCGGAACGCCTCCGCCGTGCGGCTGCTGCCCATATGCTCGGCGGCCTCCTCCACGGCCGCCACCTCGCCGGCGGACAGGCCGCGCACCACCGGCCGCAGCACCTCCTCCAGCAGCGCTGCCCGCGTCTCGCTCCAGGCGCGGCCCGCATGCGGGTGCGAGCTCCAGACGGTGAAGCAGTCGGCCACATAAGCAGGCTCGGAGCGCAGCCGGGCGAGGACGGTGTCATGGCGGGCGGCCCTGCCGTAGGCCGCGATGAGGTCCGCGTCGCCGCTGTGGACGAACGCATACAGCTCCGCCTCGGGCCGGTCCGGAGCGAGCAGATTCTCGGCCAGGGCGCTGAACGCCTGGTCGCGTACGCCCGGCTCCACCGGTTCGGCCCCGGCGCACAGCTTCCGGGCCCGTTCCGCCCAGCCGGGCTCCGCCGCCCCCGACCGCACGTCCCGCGCGAACTCCAGGAGCAGCAGGGCGCCGCGCATCCGCGCGTCGATCTCCTGCGGGAAGCCGCGCAGCAGGTCATGGGCGAGTTCGGGGGCCTCTTCGTCGTCGGCCAGGGCGCCGAGCGCCGCCGCGACGAGAACGGACCATGTACCGGCCGTGCGGTGCGCGTCGGAGGTGGTTTCGCCCAGCAGCAGCCGGGCCTCGCCCGCCGTGGGCGTGTCCTCGCCCCACACCAGCCCCACGGCGGTCCGCAGCACCAGAGGTTCGGTGAAAGGTGACATTCCACCGGCGCGGAGCACCGTGTGCAGCACCTTCACCCGGTCGCCACCTCCCGCCCTGGCGTCCGGCGCCGCCACGCACATCCGTAGATGCGGCAGCGCCTGTGCCCCGGTGAACGGCAGGGCGACACCGGTCAGCAGCCGCTCCGTTGCCGCCGGATCGTGCGGGGTGATCCGGTCCAGCTCGCCCAGCAGCGCCGTACGGACATCGAACTGTTCGTCCAGGAGGTCGAGCAGCACCGGCGCGCAGCCGGCCGCCCCTTCGTCCAGCAGGGACCGGGCCATCCGGCGTACGACATCGGGGAGCAGGTCGGAGCATTCCACGTCGAGCAGCCGTGCGATCCGCAGCAGTTGCACAGTCCGCGCCACGCCCTGGCCGGGTGCGGTGGCTGAGGTGGGCGCACCGGTGGCGAGTTCGGTACGCAGGTCGTCGCCCAGGGCCGCGACGAGTGCGGCGGCAGCACGCTCCCCGTCCGGTTCGGCGAAGGCCGAGCGCGCGGGCGGCGCGAGTGTGACATCACCACCACGTACCGCCTCCGTCACCAGCAGAGCGGCGAGCGATGCGGTAGTGGCGGCGGGGGACCGCCCGTCAAGAGCGGTCAACAGGCGTGCTACACAAGAGAGTTCATAGGGCGTGCGATCGATTCCGGGAGCGGTCAGCGCGTCGGTCAGCCGTCGCGTCCGCTCTTCGTCCAGCGCGTACGGCCGCTCGGCGGTCCAGTCGGCTGCCGCCGCACGCTCGTCGGGGCCGAGCGCGACGCCCGCGCAGAGTGCCGTGACCGCGAGCGGTCCGGCGGCGAAGGGTTCGCCGGGCAGCTCCGCCGCCGCCCGCAACAGCTCCGGAGACCGGTTCCGCCAGATCCGGGCGCAGGTCTCGGCCCAGGCGTCGCCCACCGGACCCTCCCGGCGCGCCCCGGTGCAGGTGTGCACCCGCAGTCCGTTGTCGGAGCCGGTCGGTTCCGGTGCGTCCTGTGGCAGCACGCCGACGACCTGGTGCGGGGACCGCGCCGGACGGCGGGTGTAAGTGGTGAAGGTCAGCCGCTGCGCGTGCTCCGGCGGGAGCACGGCTCCGGCCAGGGCGATCCACCGGGCCACATCGGCACTCTGCCGCTCCACGAGCACGACTCGCGCCGACGACGGTTCCTCGCTCGCACGGCGCAGATCGGCGAAGACCGCCGCCAGCCAGGGGCTCCGGGAGACCGCGAAGTCGTTCAGTGCCTCCGGCCCGAAGGCGGCGGAGGCGGGCAGGGAGACTATTCGGCCGGGTGTGCCGCCGACCGGTGGCGTGGAGGCCCAGTTCGGTGACTGCCACGCCGTGATCGGCAGCGCGTCTCCCGGCAGCCGGGTACCGGCCGGGAGATGCACCGCGTGCGCGTGGAAGCGGCCGGTACCGGGGCCGCCGAGCGCCACCGTACGGCTCAGCAGATGACTGCCGTCGGGCAGCGCGCTGAACGCGAACGCCTCGGGGAATGAACGGAGTTCGTCGGTGGTCGGGCGGTACGGGGCGTCGGCGGGCGGCTCGTAGCCGAGGAGCTGCTCGGCCTCGGCCAGCACCGGCGTGGGTAGGCCGGCGCTGACCGCCGTGAACCGTGCACCGCCCCCGTCGTCCCCCGCAGGGGCAGAGGTGTAGTGCAACTGCGCGAGGCTCATGCGTCGGCCCTCTTCGTCCTTGCCGCGAACTTCCCCGTACCGTCAGCACGCTCGCTCAGTCGGCCGTCCGTCGAGGGCAGGGCTGTCCGGGCGCAGCGACGACCCCGGCGGGGAGCGGTCCGCAATCGCGGGAGCGACGCTATCAAGGCACGCCGCTCCCGCATGCACCCTGCCGGAAGGTCACCTGAACAACCCCGGAAGAGGCGGCGCAACGCCGCTTCTCCGCCTCGGACATGGGGCCGGCGAGCGCCGCGGACATCGCGAGCGGCTGGACCGCACCGTCGCCGCCCGCGACGACGGCTCGGTGATCGCCTGCCCGGCGAACCCTTCGCTGGAGGGCGGCCTCAGTGCCACCTGGGTCCGGGAGGCCGACGACGTTCAGCAGATCGCCCTGTTTGGCGACCGTATCGGCATCGTGAAGGGCAACGGCGGCGCGTACGTGAAGGAGGGCGGCCTGAGCGCGACGTGGGTCTTGGAGGCCGACGGCGTCATCGAGCTGGCGCTGTCCTGACGTCCGACGCATGACGCTTGACCACTGATACCCGCCGTGCCGCGCAACGGAGTTGATCCGGTGCGCGGCGCGGTGTCGTGCCGGTCCGAGTCAGGTCAGCCGTTCACGGCGTACGCGACGAAGCCGTTCCAGGCGGCGGGGGAGAGGGCGAGCTGGGGGCCCTGCTCGACCTTGGAGTCCCGGACGTGGACGGTGGTGGGGCAGGTGGCCACCTCTACGCAGTCGTCGCCGGAGCCGCCGCTGTAGGTGGACTTGTGCCAGGAGAGGGCGACTTCTACGCAGGAGTCGCCTGAGGGGCTGCTGTAGCTGCTCTTGAACCAGGCCAGGTCTGTGGTGCTCATGCTGCTCCTCGCATCCGCTGCAACAGGCCGAGGGAGTGAGCCTGTGAACGCATCCTGGCATACCGCATCTGGAGTGTGCTGACGACCTTTGGGTCGGACATGAAGTGGCCATGCTCCTGGCCTTCGCCGTAGGGGCATCCCGTACCGCAGTGACGCATCGGAGACGGCGGCGCTGATCGTTGTCGAACTGGCCACGAATGCGGCAACGCACGGCCGGGTGCCGGGCCGCGACTTCGACTTGCGGCTCACCCACGCACCGGGCGACGCAGAAATGCTTGGCGTTCTACGCGTCGAGGTCAGTGATACGCGGGGCGAGCGGCGCCCGCCGGGGCCGGGGGAGCTCGTACCGCCGCCGCCCGGTTCCGGCGGCGGGCACGGGCTGATCCTGGTCGAGGCGCTGGCCGATCGGTGGGCGGTGCTGGACCGCGTACCGCCGGGAAAGACGGTCCGCGCCGAGTTGGACCTGCTGTACTGACCGTCGCGGGACCGCCGGTCGCAGCCCCGGTCGGTCTACACCGTAGCGGCGGCCTGGTCGGCAGACACGACAGCGGGCCTACTGCCGGACTGCATGAAGAACAACAGCAGGCCCGCAGCCGCGAAGATCACGCCGACGGTGATGTAGAGGGCGTGCGGTGTCCAGTCGGCATCCAGTAGCCACCCAGCGGCAGTGGGGGCGACGATGGCGCCGCGGTCGTTGTTCGCGGGGGAGGCGGCCTGTCACTGAAAGCAGGAATGCCCTCAGCTGCGCAAGGTGGCACGCAGGCGCAAGCCGACAGTTGCGAGACCTTCGAGGGTGGTGACCTGGTAGCTGGGTTCCGGTCCGGGCGGCTCGCTCAAGTGGTAGCAGCGGGCGGTCTGCGCAGTCAGGAGCGTCAGCATCGCCATGGCCAGAGCGGCTCCCTCGCAGCCATGCGGCCCGGTACCGAAGGAGAGGAAGACCCCGGGTTTCGCTGGCGAGTTCGAATCATCGAGCCAGCGCTCGGGCTTGAACTGGTCCGGCTCGGAGTGTTCCCGTGCGTCGCGTTGGGCGGTGTAGGGGCAGACGAGAACGGTGGACCCGGCGTCGATGGTGTAGTCGGCGAGCTGAGCCTGTCGCTTGGCGCGACGGGTCAGTAGCCAGCTCGGGGGATACAGTCGGAGCACCTCACGTACCAGTGCCTGGGTGTATTGCAGGCAGTCGAGGTGGGTGCTGGTCGTCGCGGCCGGGTCCGCGGGCAGCAAGGCGGCTTCGGCCGCGACGCGGTCGGCTGCCTGGGGGTGCCGGGCCAGGTGGAGCAGGATCCATCCGGCTGCCCGGGAAGGTGTCTCGAAGGTGGCGACGGTGATTCCGGGGAGAGTGTCGAGGATGGCCTCTTCCGGCAGTAGGCCGTAGTGGGAGGAGGGCCGGAGCATCTGTCCCAGCATGTCGTCACCGAGTCGGCCCGATGAACGGCGTCGGTGGACGATGGGCCGCAAAGCGTCGGTGAAGGCGACTTGCTGCCGTGTGCGGAACCGCCGTGCCGGTGTGGGGATCCAGCGCGGCCATACCCAGCGCGAGGGGCGTACGAGCACCTCCCGGGCCAGGAAGAGCTGTGAGGCAAAGGGCAGCAGGGTGGGAGCGTCTTCGGAGAAGAGGTAGCCCACGCCGATCTCTGCCAGGGCGTGCCGGACCGGGGGCAGAACCTCGACGTCCTGGCCCGTGGGCCACTGGTCAGCAAATCGAGCGGCCCTGGGCGCAATCTCACCGATCCGGGCTGCAACCGCCTGCGGGCGTAGTCCGCGCATACGGGCGGCGTGAGCGTGCGCACGCTCCTCAGGCGTCGGTGCTCCGCTCGACCGCCTCAACGGCGGGAAGAGAGGCGAGGATGCCTTGGGGAAGTCCTGCGCGCGGCGCAGGACTGCTTCACACGGCCCGGCCGTAGCGGCTACATAGACACCCGGCTCCAGCTGCCAAACGTCCCCGCACTCGTCAGCGCCACGGCGCGCCAGTGCTAGCCGGTCGCGGCTCCAGGCCGCGAAGCTGCCTTCGGGCAACCGCGGCGGCTCATTCATTCGGCCCATGAGATCGTCCCTGACTCTCGTACCTGAGGCCGATATCGTCGGCAGCGTGGCTGGGAGCCGGCGGCCGCCCGGGGGCGCCCGCCGGCAGTGCGGTCAGACCCAGTCGTCGCCGGCGTACGCATCCCATTCGTGGGCCCCGTACGCACCGTAGTGGCGGGTGAAGGTCAGCTTGCCGAGCAGCTTGGCGATCATGATGCGCTCCTCTCGCTTGTCTGAGCCCTCCCAGCCGAGGGTTCAGTAAAGAAGTTCAAGTTCCCGCCACCGCCAAACACCCCATACACCATTTTGTCACACATGCCATGTATGTCACATTCAGGGCATCAGTCGCACGCATGGACATAAGGCGCGTGCTTGCGGGCTGGGTCCGCAGTCAGCCACCGTCGCCCCGGTGCTGGAGGTCAGTGCCGCCTCAGGCCGCGAGTTGTGGGGCTCCGGTCACCTCAAGACCGGGGGCGCCAGCGCCCCGAAGGAACGGAACGACTTTCGTGCGAACTGGTCACCTCGCGCCTCGGCAAGGCGGCTGTCCCGTCTTAAACGATCAAGTCCGTGGCGGTGACTGTGACTTGCGACGACCAGATCAGTTGAGGTCGATTCAGCTCGTGAATCGAGCGAGATATGCGCCGCAGCCAACGTGCCAGCCGTTTCCGGACCTTGGAGTAGTCCCAGGTGGAGGAAGAGACGAACTGCTGGAGCTGCTGGTGGTCCACGCCCAGGCGACGATGTTGGTCATGCGCGGGGCCACCGCGTGCGCGGATCGGAGGAAGCGGCGCGGAACCGGCGTGGTGCTGTGAGCACGTGTTCCCCTCCTGGAGAAGGTGGATCAGCGGCCGGTCGTGCCGTCGATCGCGGCGGCGGTTGCGGCGTGTGGTGCTGGGCATCGTGGTCTCCCTTCCTTTGTCGAGGGCGGCGCCAATCGCCGTGTCAGGCGGCGCGGCGGATGAGGAGGACGTGGTCGGTGACCTCGGCGGTGCGCCCGTCCGGTCCGGTTGCGATCCGGCGGGGGGCGTCGGCCCGCTCGACCGTCCATGTCTCCGGAGCCAGGTCGATACCAGCGGCGACTTCCCGCGGGCTCGGGTAGCGGATGTCGGGATCCTGGTTCCACGACCACGGCGCGGCCGAGCCGTGGTCGACGACCAGCAGCCGCCCGCCCGGGCGCAGTGCGTGCGCGGCCGAGCGCAGGACGGTTGCCCGGTCCAGGTCACAGGGGGTATGCAGGTAGTGGGCGCAGATCAGGTCGAATCCGCCGGGCTGGAAAGTCTTGTGCAAGTCGTGCCGCACGGTGATGACGCGGTCGCCCAGGCCGCGTGAGCGGGCGAGGGCGGCGAGCCGCTCGACCGCCACGGTCGAGATGTCGGCGGCGGTGACCTGCCACCCCTGACCGGCGAGCCACAGCGCGTCGCCGCCGTCGCCGCATCCGAGGTCCAACGCGTCACCGGGCGGCAGGCCTGTCACCGTCTCGGTGAGGCGAGCGTTCGGCTGCGGGTTGCTGACTGCCGGTCGGGCCGCGTAGACGCCGTCCCAGAAGGCGACCGCATCGGTGGTGCTCATCAAGACTCCTTGTGTTGGTATGCACTCAGTCTTGCCAGGCTCCCCAAGATCTGGCACGGAATCTTGCGGTAATGGCAAGATGGCCGCGTGGATCGCAAGACGGACGACGACGTGCTTGACGCGGTGGGGCCGCGACTTCGTGCTCTGCGTCGTGACCGCGGCCTCACCCTCGCCGACCTCGCGGCGACGACCGGCGTGTCGGAGAGCACTTTGTCCCGGCTGGAGAGCGGGCAGCGCCGACCGAGCCTGGAACTGCTGCTGCCGCTGGCCCGTATCTACGACGTTCCGCTGGACGACCTTGTCGGTGCCCCGCGCACCGGCGACCCCCGGATCCACCTCAAGCCGATCAGACGGTACGGAATGACCTTTGTGCCCCTGTCCCGGCGACCGGGCGGTGTTCACGCGTTCAAGATGATCATCCCCGCCCAGCCGGAACCACTCGAACCGACCCCGCAGACTCACGAAGGCTTCGAATGGCTCTACGTGCTCAATGGACGCCTGCGACTCGTGATCGGCGAGCGCGACCTGACGCCGCCCGGTGAGGCGGCCGAGTTCGACACGTCCTTGCCCCACTGGCTGGGCAGCGCCGACGGCGGCGTGGTTGAACTTCTCATCCTGTTCGGCCTGCACGGGATGCGTGCGCACGTACGCACCGACCCTCATCGGTCGTCTCAGGCCGGGAGCCGACGGTGAACTCAGTGAGAGATCCTGTATTTTGCCGGTGCCCAGTGCCGTGCGGCGGGCGTTGAACAGCGCGGCGCGGCCAGCGGATGCGGCGGCCAGCTCGCCCATCGAGGAGGCGAAGGCAGTCAGTTCGGCGTCCAGGGCCGGGGTGTGGCCGTCGCGGTGCAGCAGTTCGGCCAGTTCGGTGCGCGGGTACAGGTCCTCCAGCACGAGCAGGCGGGAGTCCGGTGAGGCGGCGCGCGCAGGATTGGTGCGAGGGTGCGGAGCCCCACGAGCAGGTACGACACGCCGTAACGGTTCGTTACGTCACCATCCGCCCGTGCATGGCTGCCAGGAGGAGAGCGCCGACCGGCCGTGGTGCCGGGCGACGCGCTGCCCGTCAGGCGCTCCGGGCAGCTGCGGTGAGGTCGGCGGCGGTGCGGTAGGCGGTCGGCGCTGTCACGAGCGAGCGGGCCAGGGTCAGTGCTCGGCGTTCGGCCTCGGCGCGAGCGGTGGTGTCGGCGATGGTGGTGAAGTCGGCGGGGCGTGCGAAACCGACGATCCGTCGGATGATCTCCGCGCCGCAGTAGCCCAGTGTCTCTGTGAACAACTCGTCGAGGTACTGCTGCCGTTCGGTCTCCAGCGCCGTTACTGCCGCTGCCTCCGCGAAGAGGGCGAGTGGATAGGCGTCCCCGTCCGCGTGGCTGTGCCACAACCGGGCGAAGTGCGTCCGGAAGCCGTCCCAGAGCTGCTCCAAGGCGGACAGAAGCCAGTTCCGCTGCAGCGACCGGTCGGATCCGTGTGCACCGGCGGCGAAGTACGCGATGAGCAGGTGGGCCAGGAGGGTGCCGAGGTCGAAGCCCATCGGTCCGTAGCAGGCGAACTCCTGGTCGATGACGCCGATGGACGGCTCGGTCCCGGACTCGGTCATCATGATCGAGCCGGTGTGCAGGTCTCCGTGCAGGAGTGCGTCGCGGGAGGAGAGGTAGCGTAACTTCAGCCGGGATAAGGCGAGTTTCAGCTCGATGTCCTGCTGGAGGTCCTTCACCTCCCCGTCGAGCTCCGGGCTGGTCCACCGGTTCCGTGGGTGTGGCAGGAAGATCTCGGTGAAGACCATGTCCTCCATGATCTGGCACATGGCCGTGTTGGTCTCGAAGAACGACGCCAGCTCCCGCTTGCGCCCGGCCGGCAACGCGAGGTCCGAGGTGAAGAAGAGGGTGTGTGCCAGGTATCGGGCAGCCTGCTCGGCGAAGTGCGGGTAACACGCGCCGGCCGTCAGCCCGGTCCGCATGACCCTGTGCCCTTCCAGGTACTCCACGGTGAGGAGATGCTCGGTGGGGTCCATGTGTAGCGGCTCCGGCACGTACTGGGCGGCGTGGCGCCGGTGCTCGACCAGGGCGCGGTGCTCGAACTCGATTCGCCGTGGCGTCAGCGGCCAGCTCGGGCCGGCCGCCCGCACGTACGGGGGCGCCTGCTTGACGCATACGGCTCCGGCCGGGCCGCGGACGGCGAAGACCAGGTTGACGTTTCCGTCACCGATCTCCTGGACGGACCACTCTTCCCGGACGCCGCCCAGTCTGCGCGCGAGCGCGGGTTGTCGGGTCAGGTGGTCGAGGAGCTTCGCGAAGTCGGGTTCGACGGGGGAGAGGTGAGTGGTCATGTTCTTCCTCCTGCGGCGAGGGCTCGATCGGGCCGTGGACGGGCGGTGAGGCGTCAACGTCACGAGGACGAGGGGGAAAGGGAGAGCGAAGACGCCCAGGGCGGCCGGGGCAGACCGAGGTGCTGCTGCAGCACCTGCTCGGCGCAGCCGAGGGCGCCGGGTATCGAACCCGGGTCCTCGGTCCAGCAGTCGCTGACCACGTGCACGGACGATCCGGGTGCCGGAGCGCGCATGCGGGCCGCGACCTGTTCCGGGTCCTGGTCGGCCCGCCACACGTGCCAGGCTTCCGAGTGGGGTCGGTGCCCCCAGTCCTGCCAGCAGGCCGCCACCGGCGGGCGGGCCGATACCCCGTGCATGCGGCACAGCAGTCGATGGGCGTGGGATACGACCGCGGCCGGAGCGGGCGGGCCGCCCTCGAAAGCGGCGGAACTCGCCGGCTCGTCCTGTGTGGGCTCCGTCCCGAACCGGTCCCAGTAGGACGCGGACGGACCACTGGGGTACGCGGCCAGCAGCAATCGGGAGGCCCCTCCCGGTTCGTACCACAGTTGGCGGAGCGGCAGGTCGGTGGTGCTGCGCCCAGACCGTACGCCGCTCGCGCGCCACCACGGCTCGTCGTAGGCCAGGAACAGCTTCGACGCCCGCACCGGCTCGACCGCTTCCAGGTCATCGGCCCACGAGGGCCCGAACACCCCGGGCCCGGCCTGGAGGCACCGCAGGGGACCCTGGGGCAGTGCCAGCACCACCGTGTCTGCCTGGACGCGCTCACGCCGGCCGGTGTCCCGGCCCGCGGGGTCGTCGACGGCGAACGTCAGCTCATAGGCCTTGCCGGTCTTGCCCACGCGGTCGATCCGGCACAGTCGCCGGCCCCGACGCGTGCGGCCGCCGAACTCCTCGAACGCGGTGTGCAAGCCCCTGGGCAGAGCCTCCATGCCACAAGAGAGCGTGACGTACTGGGCCCGCGGCGGTGTCCGGAACAGGACGTCGATCCATGCTGCCGCGCCGCCCGGGTGTACGTCGTACCCATCGGTGTCGGCGACGAGCCGCAACGCCTCGCGGCTCAGGGCAGCCGCGAGGACCCACGGCCAGGAGACTTCCGCCAGGGGCTCACCGCCGACCAGAGCCGCACCCCGTGCCGCTTGGTACTGGGCGTGGGCCGATGCCGCGTCCGCGTGCGAGTCCTCCCGTATCGCTCGGTGGTATTTCTCCCGCAGCCGTCCGAATTCAGGCACCGCCGACTCGACGGCCAGGAACGTCAGCCCGTCCGCGTCCGATCCCTTTTCCCGCTTTACCAAGCGGTACGGGATGCGGGTGGAATCGGCGAAATCTCGCTGGTGCACGAGAATTCCCCGTGCCCGCACCACATTCTCCGGCCGACCGAAATGAAAGGGGATCAACGAGCCGTCCAGCCCCAGGTGACTCAGCAACTCCATCACCGGCGTGGCTTCTCTGTTCAGGCGCATGGCACCCAGCTCCGCCCACCCCCCGTCTCGCACCGGTACGGACCGGATACGGCCGCCCACCCGGTGACCGCTCTCGTACAGCGCCACCCGCTGCCCGCTCGCGGCCAGCCGATAGGCGGCGTAACACCCTCCCACTCCCGCGCCGATCACGGCCACACCCGTCACGTGTCTTCCATTCAGATCGAGCCAATCCGACTCGTCAGTCTTTACCGCTGTAGACCCCACATGGAACATCGGGTGGAGAAAATCCCGTGGCTGTCGTGGCACAAGGAGACCATGTGATCTTCAGGACCAACGTTCTCGCCCAGGCCCCCTCCGGCTATCACGCGCTGGCCGAATACTTCCGCGACATCCGCGCCTTCTACGAAGTCATCAGCGTCCGATTCGCGATACCCGAGTACGGCGTACGCCTCACGCCCCTCGCCGGGAACGAGCTGCACGCCAACGCCAACAGCTATCTGCTGTCCGACAACAGCTCCTACCCCTACTACCTGTGGATGCCCACCTGGCTCGGCCGGTTCTACATCGACCCCGAGCGCGTTCCCGCGGGGTGCCCGGTGGACGAGTGTCCCACCGACAAGGCGGGCCTCGTCGCCTTCATCTGGCCCTGGCTCGGCTTCAACGACGCCTACGTCAAGGACGCCGACGGACCCGAGGTCTGGTTCGGGGTCGCGGACCCCCGCCCGGACGACCCGCACGAGACCGTACGCACCACGGCCACCAGCCTGTTCAACTACTTCCGCGTCGAGCGCACATTGGACGACGAGAAGGACGGCTGGGCCACCGGCACCTTCGCCGGCCGTGACATCGGCTGCAACCTCGGCGGTCGCTGGCACCTGCGCCGTGCCCCCATGGCGGAGCTGACCAGCTACTACGAGGTCGAGCGCAACGTCATCAGGCCGCTCGGCGAGAAGTTCACCGCACTGATCGGCTCGGCGACCGCCTGATGGCGGGTTCTACGGCCCGAGCGCGTCCCGACGCCGAGGTGCTGGCCGAGACGGCCCGCGTGGCCGACGAGTTGCTGAGCCCCCACGCCGACCGGACCGCACGCGACGGAGTGCCCCGCGCCCACCTGGACGCCCTCGCCGAGGCCGGCGCGCTCGGTCTCGCCGCCCGGGACCCGGTGTCGCTCCGGAACGCCACGGAGATCATCTCGGCGGCCGACGGCGCCACCTGGTTCGTCTACGCCCAACACCACCAGCCCGTGCGGGCGGTCGCCGCCAGCGACAACCGCACTCTGCGGGAGCGATGGCTCGCTCCGCTGGTCACCGGGCACTGCCTCAGCGGCCACGCCGTTTCCCACCTCGCCCGCCCCGGCCCACCCGCCATCACCGCCACACCCGGCCGGTCCGGCGGCTGGACGCTGAACGGCCGCATCGCCTGGCTCACCAGCTGGGGACTGGCCGATGTCATCCTGATCGGCGCGACCACCCCCGCCGACCGCGTCCTGTTCGCCCTGCTCCCCGCCGAGGACCTCGACGTGCCACAGGCGGTGCAACGGCACAGCCTGTGGAGCATGTCGGCCACCCACGCGGTGGCGGTCGACCTCCACGACGTGCCCGTGACGCACGACCAGGTCGTGAGTGTGTCCCGCCACGAGGACTGGCTGCGCACCTACCTCCACCACAACGCCAACACCCACCCAGCCGTCTTCGGTCATCTGCGGGCGACCACTCAGTACCTCGGCCGGTACGAGGCGTTCAAAGGCTGGGCCGACAGCGCGGCGCTCCTCGCCGACCGGCTCCGCGACCGTGCGTACGGCCTGATCGACACGCGGTCGCCTCACGAGGCGACCGAGGAACGCGTCGCGACCCGCGCGGCCGCCGTCGACCTGGCGCTGCGCAGCGCCACCGCGTGCGTAGCGGCGTCCGGTGCCCGGGCCATGGGATCGGACACCACGGCGGCGAGGCTGATGGCGGAAGCCTCGTTCCACCTGGTTCACGGCCAGACGGCGGAGGCCAAGGACGCCTACGCCCACCTCACGGGCGCCCACACTGCGCATGTCCTGGCGAGCCAGGACGACCGGTCGCCGCCGAGCGCGGAGTGGCGGCGGCGCCGGTTGTAGATCCGCCGGTCTACGTCGGCGGCGGCGAGGGCGCGTTCCGACGGGTGGCGCAGTTCGGAGACGCGTGGTCGGCCAACAGCGTGTCGCCGCAGGAGCTCGGTCCGCAGATCGAGCGGCTGCGCGCCCTTGCCGGCCGAGAGGTGCCGGCGATGGTGTACGCGGTGCCCGACGATGCCGAGCAGATCGAGGGCTACCGCCGTCTGTGGGTCGAGAGGCTGCTGTTCCACGTGCCGACGATGCCCGAACGGGAGACGCTGGAGTACCTGGACCGACTGGCCGAAGTCACTGCCCGGTACCGCTGAGGTGCCGGGAACCGCTGCGTCTCGGGAATGTGGGACAGATTCGAATCCCGTGACCGCCGTGACCACCGTGACCGCCGTGACCGCCGGAAAGAGGTGCGATGCCCACTCTGACGAGCGCTGAGGCACGGGAGCGGTTCGCCGCGGCGCGCATCGCCCACCTCGCGACGGCCGATACGGAGGCCCGCCCGCACCTGGTTCCGGTGGTGTTCGCCCTGGACGGTGACGCGGTGATGCTGGCCGTGGACCAGAAACCGAAGCGGACGACGTGGCTGAAGCGCCTGGCCAACATAGCCGCCAATCCGTCGGTTTGCCTGCTCACCGATCACTACGAGGAGGACTGGGACTGCCTGTGGTGGGCACGGGCCGACGGCACGGCTCGATTGCTCCCGCCGCCGGATCGGTCCCCCGAGGCAGCCCGCTGCATTGGCCTGCTCAGGGCGAAATACCAGCAGTACGCCGACCTGCCGCCCGGCGGACCGGTGGTCGAAGTCTCGGTTCTGTGCTGGAGCGGCTGGCGCGCGTCGTGACAGCATGTCGTCGGAGAGTGCGCGCACGGCAGCGATCAGCCTGTGACCGAGGGGACTTGGGTGAACTCCGTCCGGGGCCAGCTCCGCCGCCCCCTCTCCTCTGCGGCACGGGGCAGGGCGAGGTCCGCACGAACCACCTGGGCGTCGTTGGCGAGCGCGGCGCGAAGGACGGCGTCGGTACGGGGCGACAAGTCCTCGTACCAGTCCTGCTGGTCGGAGGTGACCGGGAGCAGGAAAGGGGTGATGACGACCAGTTGTGCGGACAGTTTCTGCGCGGTGTGCGTTCGGCTACGCCGTAGGACCAGGTCGGTGAGTTGCCACGCGCCGCAGCGTCGCTGCCTCGCGCGCCAGCACGGCGGGATCGTCGCAGGGCACGAACTCCAAGAGCGCATCGAGCCCGACGCGTCGGCCCTTCAGCAGGTCGAAGACCCCGGCCCACAGGTCCTCACGATCTGCCAGCCGCAGTCGGTGATTGCCCGGCCACCACGAGAAGACATGCACCGCGCTGACCCGGTCGCCGAGCTCGGCAAGTCCCGCCAGCGCCTCCTCGTCGGCGGCGTCGAGCGGCGGCTGCCAGTAAGTGCGGAGATTGTCCGCGCCCACCTCGTCCAGCAGCCGGAGGGTCGAGGTGACGGTGTCGGTGAGGGTCCTCGAATGGAACTCCAGCGCGAGCTCCACCCCGTGGTCCGCGGCGATCTTGGCCGCCTCCCGCAGGCCGGCCACGATCCCGCGCCGCTCCTGCGGCGTGGCGGCCCGCGACCCGACTTCGCCCGCCCAGACCCGCACCCGCGGCGCCCCGAGGAGCACCGCGGCACGGGCGACCGCCGGGAATTGGGCCGACTCGCCCGGGGTGGCGCGGAAGTACGAGCCGTACGAGCAGCAGACGAGCCCGTACCTGTCGGAAGCGTCACGGGCCGCGCGGACAGCGCCGGGCTCCTCCGGCGGCGCGTGCACGTCCGCTCCCCACTCGACCACTTCCAGGCCCGCGTCCGCGGCGCAGCGTGCGACCTCGTCGGCGGGCAGTCGCCGGAAGGTGACCGAGCACAGACCCAGCCTGGTCACGGTGTCACCCGATCCGGTCGGTGGACGGCTCGGAACGCGGTACGCCGCACTACGCATCTTCTCCTCACGGTCAGGACATCCCCTTTCTGCGGTCGCCTCGCGGCGGCTCTTCTGTGGCCCTTCTCGGGGCCGTACGGTGGCGGCCGGCGGGTCGGCGGGTCGGCGGGCCGTCTCGCCGGCGCCCCGTCACCGGTGGCCGCTCACGATGCGTTCGGACCTACGTCCGCGGTCGTGAGGGGATGGCGGAGGGCGGGCAGTGTCGAGTATTCGTCAGCACCGGTGTCCCGCGTGCTGCCGCGCGGGTTGTCGTCGATGTCATCGGTCACGGCAGGGCTGCCCAGCGTGGCCGCGCCGATTGCCGGGCTTCCCGTGCTCCTGAGGAACGTGCGTCGTTGCATGATGGCCTCCTGTTGCGACAAGGACGTACCGGGCCGGATCCGTACAGCCCCCGCGGCTGGGCGTACCGGCCCCACCTCGCCGGTGCCCTCGGGGCCGAGCGTCACCGTCTCGGACGGCTTGTGCTCGACGAACTCCGCCGCTTCGTACGGGACCAGCCTCTCCAGTACGCCATCGACCCCACCCGCGCCGCGTCGCTGGCCTGACGTCGCAGAAGCCGCACCGGCACTGGCGGCCCCGGCACGGCGGTACGGGCCGCGACAACCTGCCGCAGGAGCTCGGCGACTGATCACGGGCACGTTCGCGGGGGCCGGTCGCCCGTTTGACCTGCTTGAGAGGCGGCCGGCCCTCCGGCGGCACCGGCCGCCGGCATGAAGCGGAGCTGCGGGCGCGCTTAAGAAAACCTCGATGGACCTGTGGCGCGGGGTGCGGCAGATTTCTCCGTGACGGCAGAGGATGGTGCGCGGCAGCCGATCGACGCGTGCTGCCATGCCGTCCCTCTCATTCTTCCCCGGGCCGCAGGCTTCCTCAGAGCTGCCCCCGGCCCGGGGTACTCAACGCCGTACAGCGCAGGGAGCCACAGCCGTGAAGGCACTCGTGAAGCAGAAGGCCGAGCCGGGACTCTGGCTGATGGACGTGCCCGAGCCGGAGATCGGCCCCTCGGACGTACTGATCAAGGTGCTCCGCACCGGCATCTGCGGCACCGATCTGCACATCCGGAACTACGACGGCTGGGCCCAGCAGGCCGTAAAGACCCCGCTCGTCCTCGGCCACGAGTTCGTCGGCGAGGTCGCGGAGACCGGCGCCGATGTCGTCGACATCACCGTCGGCGACCTGGTCAGCGGCGAGGGCCACCTGGTGTGCGGGAAGTGCCGCAACTGTCTGGCCGGACGTCGCCACCTGTGCCGCTCCACGCTCGGGCTCGGCGTCGGCCGGGACGGGGCGTTCGCCGAGTACGTCGCCCTGCCCGCGTCCAACGTCTGGGTGCACCGGGTCCCCGTCGACCTCGATGTCGCCGCGATCTTCGACCCGTTCGGCAACGCTGTGCACACCGCGCTCTCGTTCCCGCTGGTCGGCGAGGACGTACTGATCACCGGCGCCGGCCCCATCGGCATCATGGCCGCCGCCGTCGCCAAGCACGCGGGCGCCCGTAACGTCGTCATCACCGACGTCAGCGAGGCCCGGCTGGAACTGGCCAGGAAGGTCGGCGTCAGCCTCGCCCTCAACGTCGGCGAGGAGACCATTGCCGCAGGGCAGAAGCGCCTCGCACTGCGCGAGGGATTCGACATCGGCCTGGAGATGTCCGGTCGGCCCGAGGCGATGCGCGACATGATCGCGAACATGACGCACGGCGGCCGGATCGCCATGCTCGGACTGCCGTCCGAGGAGTTCGCCGTCGACTGGTCCCGCATCGTGACCTCGATGATCACCATCAAGGGCATCTACGGCCGCGAGATGTACGAGACCTGGTACGCCATGTCCGTACTTCTGGAAGGCGGCCTCGACCTCGCCCCCGTGATCACCGGCCGGTACGGCTACCGAGACTTTGAAGCGGCCTTCGACGACGCGGCGAGCGGCCGCGGCGGCAAGGTCATCCTCGACTGGACCTCCTGACCCGACGCCCTCGAAGACAGCTGGGAGACACCCCTCATGTTCGACTCCGTACGCGACGACATGCACACCACCCTCGACGAGATCCAGGCCGCCGGACTGCACAAGCCCGAGCGCGTGATCGGCACCCCGCAGTCCGCGACCGTCGCCGTCACCGCGGGCGGCCGCCCCGGCGAGGTGCTCAACTTCTGCGCCAACAACTACCTGGGCCTCGCCGACCACCCCGATGTGATCGCCGCCGCCCACGAGGCGCTGGACCGCTGGGGCTACGGCATGGCCTCGGTCCGCTTCATCTGCGGCACCCAGGAGGTCCACAAGGAGCTGGAGCAGCGGCTCTCCACGTTCCTCGGCCAGGAGGACACGATCCTCTACTCCTCCTGCTTCGACGCCAACGGCGGTGTCTTCGAGACCGTCCTCGGCCCGCAGGACGCGGTCATCTCCGACGCCCTCAACCACGCCTCCATCATCGACGGCATCCGCCTCTCCAAGGCCAAGCGCTTCCGCTACGCCAACCGCGACATGGACGACCTGGAGAAGCAGCTCAAGGAGGCGTCCGACGCCCGGCGCCGGCTCATCGTCACCGACGGCGTCTTCTCCATGGACGGGTACGTGGCCCCCCTGCGCGAGATCTGCGACCTGGCCGAGCGCTACGACGCCATGGTCATGGTCGACGACTCGCACGCCGTCGGCTTCGTCGGCCCCGGCGGCCGCGGAACGCCCGAGTTGCACGATGTGATGGACCGCGTCGACATCATCACCGGCACCCTCGGCAAGGCGCTCGGCGGTGCGTCCGGCGGCTATGTCGCGGCCCGCGCCGAGATCGTCGCGCTGCTGCGCCAGCGCTCCCGCCCGTACCTCTTCTCCAACTCGCTCGCCCCGGTCATCGCGGCGGCCTCGCTCAAGGTCCTGGACCTGCTGGAGGCCGCAGGCGACCTGCGCGAGCAGCTCAATGCCAACACCGCGCTCTTCCGTAACCGGATGACCGAGGAAGGCTTCGACGTCCTGCCCGGCGACCACGCCATCGCCCCCGTCATGATCGGGGACGCGGCGAAGGCAGGCCGGATGGCGGAGCTGCTCCTGGAGCGCGGTGTGTACGTGATCGGGTTCTCGTACCCGGTCGTCCCGCAGGGCGCGGCCCGTATCCGCGTCCAGCTCTCCGCCGCCCACTCCACGGCGGATGTGAACCGGGCCGTGGACGCGTTCGTCGACGCGCGGGCCGCGCTGGGGGAGTAGCGGCGCCGGGGCGGGGCGCCGTACGCGACCCCGCCCGGGAGCCTCACCCGGGCGGCCGGGTTCCCTCCGTGACCTGGGACAATGGGTCACATGATCGATGCACGACGGCTGCGCGTCCTCCGTGCGGTGGCGGACCATCGCACGGTGACTGCCGCAGCAGCCGCGCTGTATCTCACGCCCTCCGCCGTCTCCCAGCAGCTCGCGGCGCTGGAGCAGGAGACCGGGCACCGGCTGGTCGAACGCAACGCGCGCGGCGCCCGGCTCACCCCCGCCGGGGAGATCCTGCTGACCCACACCAACGCGGTCCTCGCCCAGCTGGAACGGGCCGAGGCGGAGCTCGCCGCATACGACGCGGGGGACGCCGGCACGGTCACGGTCGCCGCGTTCGCCACCGGCATCGGCCTGGTCCTCGCCCCCGCGATCGCCGAACTGACCCTCACCGCGCCCGGCATCCGGGTCCGTGTTCAGGACGCGGAGGGCGACGAGAGCGTCCCGATGGTGCTGGACCGGCAGGTCGACGTCGCGGTCGCCGTCGAGTACCGCGGCGCCCCGGGCGAGGACGACCGGCGGCTGACCCGGGTGCCCCTGTACTCGGAGCCGTTCGACGCGGTGCTGCCGGTGGAACACCGGCTGGCCGGTCAGGAACAGGTGGCGATCGCCGACCTGGAGAAGGACTCGTGGATCGGCCCGTACCCCGGCAACCCCTGCCATGACGTGGTTGTCCTGTCCTGCGAGTTCGCCGGGTTCCAGCCGAGGCTGGAGCACTCCTCGGACGACTTCCGCGCGGTGGTCGCGCTGGCCGGGGCGGGTGCCGGGGTGGCGCTGGTGCCGCGGTCGGCGCTGCGGGGGATGGAGCTGACCGGGGTGGTGGTGCGGCCGGTGAAGGGCAGCGCGCCGACCCGCCGCGTCTTCGCCGCGGTGCGGCACGGCGCGGAAGGGCATCCGCTGATCGCGCCGGTGCTTGACGCGCTGGCCACGGCGGCGGTACGGGAGGCGGCGCCGGCGCTGCCCGCCCTGCCCTGACGCGCGCCGGGGGCGGGATGTCGGCCGCCCGCGACGCGCGTCCGTGGTGGTGCCGTCCTCGCCCGCACGGCCGTCACGGACCGAGCCGGCCGCACCGGGGGTGCCATACGGGCTCACCGCCGGCGCGTGAGCACGAACTTGCACGACGAAGGGGCCTGGGCGCCCGTGCACGGTCTGCTGGACGCGGCCTGGTTCCTGGAGCTCGAACCGGGCCTGCGGGTCCGCCGACTCGTCGACCGGTATGTGCGGTTCGGCAAGCCCCGTCCGTACGCGGAGCACTGGGTGGCCGGGGCCGACGAGCCCAACGGACGCCTGGTCGAGCGGGGCCGTCCCCGCGCCGGCCTCGTCGTACGGCGGCCTCCGGAAACCTGACCCCTGCTCGCGTGGACCGGCACGCACGGGCAGGATGCTGTATGCCGTGTCGCGTCGCCAGGAGGTCCCGCATGTCCAGCCCGAACCAGCCCGTACCGTTCACTGCCGACGACTACCGGGCCCGGATGACGCGTGCCGCCGCGAGCGCCGCCAAGGCCGGGCTCGCGGGCGTGCTGGTCGCCCCCGGACCCGATCTCGTGTATCTCACCGGCTACCAGCCCGTGAACACCGAACGCCTCACCGTCCTTGTACTCACGCCGGGCCAGGACCCGGTCCTCGTCGTTCCGACCCTGGAGGCCCCGGACGCCGAGAAGGCCGTTGGTGCGCCCGCCCTGACCCTCCGGGACTGGACCGACGGCAAGGACCCGTACGCCGTCACCGCCCCGCTGCTCGACGGCCGGGGCCGGTTCGCGGTCAGCGACAACGCCTGGGCGATGCATCTGCTCGGTCTCCAGCGGACGCTCCCGGACAGCTCGTACGTCTCCCTCACCGAGGCCCTGCCGATGCTGCGCGCGGTGAAGGACGCCGCCGAGCTGGAGCGGATCGCGGCCGCCGGGGCCGCCGCCGACGCCACGTACGGCGAGATCCTCAAGGTGCGCTTCGCCGGCCGCAAGGAGACCGACATCGCCGCCGATCTGGCCGCACTGCTCAAGCAGTTCGGGCACTCCCAGGTCGACTTCACCGTCGTCGGCTCCGGCCCCAATGGCGCCAATCCGCACCACGAGGCGGGCGACCGCACCATCGAGCACGGCGACATGGTCGTGCTCGACTTCGGCGGCCTCAAGCACGGCTACGGCTCCGACACCTCCCGTACGGTGCATGTCGGTGAACCCACCGCCGAGGAGCAGCGGGTCCACGACATCGTGCGGGAGGCCCAGGAGGCGGGCTGCAACGCGGTCCGGCCCGGTGTCGCCTGCCAGGAGATCGACCGGGCGGCCCGCGCCGTCATCACCGAATTCGGCTACGGCGAGCGCTTCATCCACCGCACCGGCCACGGCATCGGTGTCACCACCCACGAACCGCCCTACATGATCGAGGGCGAGGAGCAGCCGCTGGTGCCCGGCATGTGCTTCTCCGTGGAGCCCGGCATCTACCTGCCGGGCCGGTTCGGTGTCCGGATCGAGGACATCGTGACCGTGACCGAGGACGGCGGTCGGCGCCTCAACAGCACTGCGCGCGAACTGGCGATCGTCGAGTAGCCGGACGCGGGGCGGACGGGCCCGGCCCCACCGGTCGCGGTCGCTCAGCCGCTCCCGGACGTCGTACGGATATGGCAGCGGGCGGGCGCTCGCCGTGTCCGGCCGTCAGCTCCCAGCCCACGGCGCCGAGATTGTCGGTGAGCTGCTCGACCGTGAGCGCGCCGATGATGGGGGCCGTGACGCCCGGTCGCCCGAGATCAGTCGTCGGCCAGCACCACACACGACTCCGGCGGCAGATGCAGCAGCCCGTCGCCGCCCGGCGCCTGAACCGGCTCCCACGCGGCCACCACCCTGCCCGCGCCTCCCCGGCGCCGGCCGCCGCCCAGCGGGATCGTGGCCGGCTTATTGCCGAGGTTGACCGCGATCCGCAAATCGCCCCTCCGGTACGCCAGCCAGCGCGCCTGCTCGTCGTGGGCGGTCTGCACCGACGCCAGATCCGGGTCGTACAGGTCGGGCAGTGCGCGGCGCAGCGCGATCAGCTCGCGGTACCAGGCGTGCAGGCGGGCGTGCGGTTGCCGCGCCGGTTCGCTCCAGTCCAGGCAGGAGCGGTTCCGGGTGGCCGGGTCCTGCGGGTCGGGGATGTCGTCCGACGCCCAGCCGTGCGCCGCGAACTCCCGCCGTCTGCCGTCCCGGACCGCCTCGGCGACCGCCGGATCGGTGTGATCGGTGAAGAACTGCCAGGGGGTGCGGGCCCCCCACTCCTCGCCCATGAACAGCATCGGGGTGAAGGGCCCGGTCAGCACGAGGGCCGCGGCGCAGGCCAGCAGTCCGGGGGAGAGCGTGGCGGACAGCCGGTCGCCCAGTGCCCGGTTGCCGATCTGGTCATGTGTCTGGGCGTAGCCGACGAAGCGGTGGGCGGGGGTGTGCGCGACGTCGACGGGGCGGCCGTGCGTACGGCCGCGGAAGCTGGAGTACGTACCGTTGTGGAAGAACGCGCTCGTCACGGTCTTGGCGACGGCGGCCAGCGGAGCCGTGGCGAAGTCCGCGTAATAGCCTTGGGACTCACCCGTCAGCGCGGCGTGCAGGCCGTGATGGAAGTCGTCGTTCCACTGGGCGTGCAGACCGATGCCGCCGGATGTGCGCGGTGTCGTGGTCCGTGGGTCGCAGAGGTCGGACTCGGCGATCAGCGAGAGCGGACGGCCCAGTTCCGAGGCGAGCGCGTCGGTCGCCTCGGACAGCTCCTCCAGGAAGGTCAGTGCCCGGGTGTCGGCCAGGGCGTGGATCGCGTCCAGCCGCAGCCCGTCGAGCCGGTAGTCCCGCAGCCAGGCGAGCGCGCTGCCCAGCAGATAGGCCCGAACCTCGTCCGAACCGGGGGCGTCGAGGTTGACCGCCGCGCCCCACGGCGTGTGATGGGTCTCGGTGAAGTACGGGCCGAAGGCCGGGAGGTGATTGCCGGACGGGCCGAGGTGGTTGTGGACCACGTCCAGGACGACCGCGAGCCCGAGACCATGTGCGGTGTCGACAAAACGCTTGAGCCCTTCCGGGCCGCCGTACGGCTCGTGCACGGCCCAGAGCGACACCCCCTCGTACCCCCAGCCATGGGTACCGGGGAAGGGGCAGACCGGCATCAGCGACACATGGGTGATGCCCAGTTCGGCGAGATGGCCGAGCCGCTCCGCCGCGGCGTCGAAGGTGCCCTCGTCGGTGTACGTACCGATGTGCAGCTCGTACAGGACGGCGCCCGGGAGCCCCCGGCCCGCCCAGTCGCTGCGCCAGGTGTACGCCGAGTGGTCGACGACGGCGCTCTCGCCGTCCGGTCCGTCCGGCTGGCGGCGCGATCGCGGATCGGGCAGCACGGGCGCATCGGTCCCGCCGCCCTCGCCCTCGTTCAGAACGAAGCCGTAGCGGTCCCCGTCCGACGCCTCCGCCTCGGCCGTCCACCAGCCGTCCCGCAGGGGATCACGCCCCATCGCCCGCGGCGCACCCGCCAGCCGCAGTTCGACCGAGTCCGCATCCGGTGCCCATACCTCGAACAGCATGCAACGCTCCTCGTCTCCTCGCCCCCGTGCCCCATGGTCGGCAGTAGCCGCGACGGCTGACTCACAACACCGGATCGAGCCCGATACTGGCGATTAAGGTCTGTTTCTGATCACTGCCCCGCCAGGTTCTGCTCAATACGTACTCCTCAATACGCACTCCCCTTGCGGCTAGGTGCCCGGATCTTTCGAACGGCCCACTGAGTGATCAATACTTCGCGCCATGGTTGCTTCATGGTGGTCCCGGGCCCGACTGGGGATCTTTGTGCACTGGACGCCCGCCTCCGTACCGGGCTGGGCCCCGCCGTACGTCCCCGCGGACGAACTGCCCCTGGCGGGCCGCCGCTCACCGCTCGGCTGGACGTCGTACGCCGAGTGGTACGAGAACGCGCTCCGCTTCCCCGACAGCCCCGTCTCCGCCCACCACCGCGCCACCTACGGCACCCGCCCGTACACCGCCTTCGGGGGCGACTTCAACGACGCCCTGGACACCTGGGACCCCGCCGCATGGGCCCGCAGCTTCCGCGCCGCGGGCGCCCGTTACGCCGTCCTCGTGACCAAGCACCACGACGGCTTCTGTCTCTGGCCCTCCGAGGTCGGCAATCCGCACCGCACCGGCTGGCACACCTCGCGCGACGTGGTCGGTGAATTCGCCGAAGCCGTACGGGCCGAGGGGCTGCGCTTCGGCGTCTACTACTCCGGCGGCCTCGACTGGACCTTCGACGACCGGCCCATCGGTACCGGTGCGGACACCGTCTCGGCCGTCCCGCGCGGCAGCTACCCCGCGTACGCGGGCGCGCAGATACGCGAACTGATCCGCCGCTACCACCCCGACATCCTCTGGAACGACATCGCCTGGCCCGGCTCCCGCACCGACATCCAGCGGCTCGTCGAGTACTACCGCTTCACCGTCCCGCACGGCGTCGTCAACGACCGGCTGTTCCCCTACGCCCCGATGTGGCGCGCACTGCGACTCCCGGGCGCCAAAGCCCTGTACGACCGGTGGGAGCGCCGCACCATTGCCCAGGGCGAAGGCTTCGTCCCGCGCAAACCTCCGTACTACGACTTCCGCACACCCGAATTCGCCCGCTACACCGGCCCCGACCCGTACGAGATCAACCGCGGCATCGACCACAGCTTCGGCTACAACCGCAACTCCCCGCCCGAGGCGTTCCTCGGCCGTCAGGCGCTGGAATCGCTGGTGCGGGAGACGGCGTCCGACGGCGGCAATCTGCTGCTCAACGTGGGGCCGCGCGGCGAGGACGCGACGATCCCCGCCGAGCAGCAGCTCCGCCTGGACTGGCTGGCGGAACTCACTCCCGGACTCGCACCGGATGGATGCGTTCCTGGCTGATGCGATGACCGGCCCGAGCGAACGCGGCAGCCACCGGCGCATCGCCCCGGTCGGTGGCGCCCGCGATCAACTCGGCGCCCTCGGCCGCCAGGAAGTGCGTAGGGCGGGCCGCGCGGATCCGCGCCACCACGCGCTTGCCGCGCAGCGCCACCCACATCCACTCGGGCCGACGACGCCCGCTCTTCAGGTCCTCGGCGAGCTCGTGATCGAGTACGTACGACAGCCGGCGGAACAGCCCGAGCTCCTGCGGTCCGGCGAGCGGACGGATGGTCAATTCCTCGGCCCCCCTGCCTGAGAGCCCGCCGAAGGCCCGGCTGCTGCGGGCCAGGGCGACGGCTGCTGCGGGGCAGAGCGGCGGCGGGTGCGGAGGGCCCGCGGTGCGGAGGAGGCTGTGGTGTGGACCAGGGCGGTGGGCGCGGAGCGCGCCGCACATGGTGACGGTGCACGCGGCGGCCGTCGGCATCCTCCCGCCCGTTCCGCCCGGCCACCCACGCACTGGAACCCGGCCCGACCGGGCACACCTCCGTCACCCGGACGGCCGTTTGCCGACTGCGCACCGCCCCCGACAGTGATCCCCTGGTGAGGAACCGCGCCGCACACCGGCGCCCTGACGCCCCGGGGGTACGGATGCAGGCCGACGCGCCCGAAGGCATATCCGCACCGGACCTCGGCCGCCGAGCCGGCCGAACGGTGCGCGGCCCCCGCCCGGGCGCCGGCCCCAGCCTGCTCGCGCCCGGCGCGGCGCGTGACCCGTACCGCCTCTACCGGGTCCTGCGCGAGGAGTACCCGCTCAGCTACGACGCGCCCCTGCGCGCCTGGCTGGTCAGCCGGTACGCGGACGTGGCCACGGCCCTCACCGACCCCCGCTTCACCGGCTTCCCGCACGACGCCGCACCCCCCGGCGCCCCCGCCCCGCGCGGGCTCTGCCACGGCGGCCCCCGCTGCGCGCCCCGCGATCAGCGCCCGGCGACGCCCGGACCCGTGCCATGTCACATGCCGGACCTCGCGGCGGTGCCACGTCACATGGCCGCGCGGATCGAGCGGACCGCATACGTGCTGGCGCGCCGCATCGCGGGCCGCCAACAGGTCGATCTCGTCGAGGAGTTCTGCCGCTGGCTGCCCTTCGGCGCCGCCCCCGGCGCGAGCGCCCGACGCTACGCCGACCGGCTGTCCGGCACCACGCCCGGCATCGCGTACGGCACCACGCCCGGCACCGCGACCGCGGCCACCCCCTGCACCCGGCACACCGGCCTCCGTGAGACCGCGCTCGCCTCCTTCCTCGCCAACCTGCTGGACGCCCCCGACCTCCTGGCCGCCCTGCGCATCGAACCCGCCCTGGCCGTTCGGGCCTGGACGGAGTCACTGCGCCGTGACCCGCCCGTCCAGGTCGTGCTGCGCCGCACCGTCACCGAGGTCTCCCTCAGCGGCGGCGCGCTGCCCGCCGGGGCAGACGTCGCCTGCCTGATCGGCGCGGCCGGCCGCGATCCGGAACGGTTCGCCGCACCCGACCTCTTCGACCCCTTCCGCCGCGACCAGGGCCGCTCCCTCACCGGCCCGGTGGGCTGCCCGGCCGTCGTGCTCGGCCGGCTGGAGGCCCAGCAGGGCCTGCGCGCCCTGCTCGACGCGATGCCCCGGCTTCGCTGGGCGGACGGATTCCGTCCGGCCGGCACCGGGCTGCTCACGCGCGGCCCGCGGGCCCTTCTCGTCCGTCCCGGCTGAGCAGCGCCACCGGCCGTTCGGCGAAGAGCTCGTCCGCCGCCACCGTGGCCCCGATGAACTTCCGGCCGGGCGTCAGCAGATCGGTCCACGGCCCGTCGTCCGGCAGAGTCAGCTCCGTCCCGCGCCAGCCGCCCGACTCCGCCAGCCGCAACGACAGCCTGGTCACCGCGGTGACCACCTCGCCCGAGCGGCAGAAGGCCAGACAGTGCGCGGCCGCCGGACCTTGGGCGCTCAGTGGCGCGTACGCACCCGACTCGCCGAACACCTCCGGCCGTTCGCGCCGCAGCCGCAGCGCCGTCGCGGTGAGCTCGCCCTTCTCGCTGAAGGCCACGTCATCGGACGGGTGGCGGAACGGCCGCCGGTTGTCCGGGTCGACCAGCGCGATGTACTCCCGTTCCGTGCCCTGATACAGATCCGGCACACCCGGCATCGTCAGCTGCACCAGTGCCGCGCCGAGCACATTGGCCCGTACGTAGGGGTCGAGCGTGCCCGCGAACCGCTCCAGCGCCTCGCGCACCGGACCCTTGCCGGCGGCCGGTCCCGCCGCGACGAAGTCCGTCACCGTCCGCTCGTACGCCGGATCCGGCTCGGTCCAGCTGGTGAACTGACCCGACTCACGGACCGCTTTCAGCAGTGCGGGCTCCAGTCGGCCCGCCATCTCCCGGGCCGGCAGCCTCACACAGCCGTAGGCCGTCTGCCAGGCCTGCCAGGCGAGCTGCGCATCGGGAGCGGTCGCGGGAGTCACCCGCCCCAGCTCCACCAGCAGCAAGGACCACTGCTCCGGGCACTCCGTCAGCACCGCGATCCGGGCCCTGACATCGGCGCTCCGCTTGGTGTCGTGCGTGGTCAGCGTCGTGCCCGTGGCCGGCCAGTCACGCGCCAGCCGGGCACAGAACGCGTGGAACTCCTCCGGTGTCACCGCCGGATGCGCGGGATCGCCGCCCACCTCGTTCGCCGAGATCAGCGGTACGTACCGGTAGAACGCCGTGTCCTCGACCGACTTGGCGCGCAACGCCGACGCGGTCTGGGCGAACCGGGCGCAGAATGCGACCCGGTCGGTTCCCTCGCCCAACCGCCCCAGCGCCAGCTCCCGAACGACCTCGACGGCCGACGCCTCCTCAGGAACGGAGAACACCGCCTTCGCATCCCGCACGACCGCGTCCGTGAGCTCCGCCTCCGCCGTCTCCGTGCGGGGCCCGCCGGCTGTCACGTACGGGCGGTAGACGGGCATGCGCACCAGCAGTTCACGCACGGCGGTGTGCAGCGTCCACGGTGCGTGGTCGCGCAGTGCGGGGTCCCCGGCGCAGATGCGTACCGCGAGCCGGGTCAGCAGCGCGGTCTCGGCGGCAAGCTCATGCGTCACCACCCGGTACGCGGCCCGGCGGACGGTCGCCGTCCACTCACCGCCGCGGTCCCCGGCGGGTCCCGTGTACTCCCGGTAGCGGCCGAGCAGCTTCGCGGCGCCCATCGGGTCGACGAAGAGTCCGTCGATCCGGTGCAGTGCGTCGTACCCGGTCGTCCCCGCGACGGCCCAGTCCGCGGGCAGCGGCTCGGAACCGGTGAGGATCTTCTCCACCACGGTCCAACGCCCGCCGGCCGCCGCGGAGAGCCGATCCAGATAGGCCGAGGGATCGGCGAGCCCGTCGGGGTGGTCGATGCGCAGCCCGTCGACGACCCCGTCCCGGACCAGTTCGAGGATCTTGCCGTGGGTGGCGGCGAACACCTCGGGGTCCTCCACCCGCACCCCGATGAGGTCCGAGATGGTGAAGAACCGCCGGTAGTTCAGCTCGGTGCGGGCCAGCCGCCACCAGCCGAGGCGGTAGTACTGGGCGTCCAGCAGTTCGGGCAGCGGCAGGCGGGCGGTGCCGGCCCGGAGCGGGAACTCCTGTTCGCCGTAGCGCAGCACCTCCCCGTCGACCAGGAACCGGCCCATCTCGTCGCCGATCCGTCCGGCGAGCACCGGCAGCAGCATCTTGCCGCCGCCCGCCGCCCAGTCGATGTCGAACCAGCGGGCGTACCGGGACTCGGCGCCCTCGCGCAGCACCTCCCACAGCGCGTGGTTGTGGCGGGGGACGGCGGCCATGTGGTTCGGCACGATGTCCACGACCAGCCCGAGACCGTGCTCCCGCGCCGTGCGGGCCAAATCCCGCAACCCCTCCTCTCCGCCGAGTTCGGCGCGTACCCGGCTGTGGTCGACGACGTCGTACCCGTGTCTGGAGCCGGGCACGGCCTCCAGCACCGGGGACAGGTGCAGATGGGAGACGCCGAGCGCGGCGAGGTACGGCACGGCGTCTCCGGCGGCCGAGAACGGGAAGTCCGGCTGGAGCTGGAGCCGGTAGGTGGCGGTGGGCGTCATGCGCCGTTACGTACCCAGCCTGCGGGCTCCTGTGTCACCGAACGACGCAAAGGGCTCTTCCGGCGGTGTCGCCGGACGACCGAGCCCGCCGAGCGGGCCCCTCGCACCGCTCTTGAGGCCATGGGGAGACCGGGGCCTACGCGGCCCGTTGCAGCACCGCCATGCTCCGCCCGACCAGCGCCACACGTTCGCCCGCCGATACCTTCGGTCCCGAGCGGGGAAGGACCCCGGCCGGGCGCGCCGTGTCGACCACCACCATCCAGCGCCGGCCGTGGTTCACCGGAACGGAGAACTCCAGCGTCTCGGCGCTCGCGTTGAACATCAGCAGGAACGAGTCGTCGGAGATCCGCTCGCCGCGCGGCCCCGGTTCCGAGATCGCGTGACCGTTGAGAAAGACCGTCAGCGCCTTGGCGTGCGCGGCCTGCCAGTTCCGTTGTGTCATCTCGTCGCCCTCGGGCGTGAACCACGCGATGTCCGAGAGCTCGTCGTGCGTGCCCTCGACCGGACGTCCGTGGAAGAACCGGCGGCGCCGGAAGACCGGATGGTCGCGGCGGAGCCAGACCATCGCCCGGGTGAACTCCAGCAGACTGCTGCCGAGACCGTCCCCTTCGGCCGGAGCGTCCTCATTGGCATCGTCCCTCGCGGCCGGGTCGGGCCAGTGCACCCACGACAACTCGCTGTCCTGGCAGTACGCGTTGTTGTTGCCCAGCTGCGTGCGTGCGAACTCGTCGCCGTGGCTCAGCATCGGCACACCCTGCGACAGCATCAGCGTGGCGATGAAATTCCGCATCTGCCGTTCGCGCAGCTCCAGGACCTCCGGCTGGTCCGTGTCGCCCTCCGCGCCGCAGTTCCAGGACCGGTTGTGGCTCTCGCCGTCCCGGTTGCCCTCGCCGTTCGCCTCGTTGTGCTTCTCGTTGTACGAGACCAGGTCGTGCAGCGTGAATCCGTCGTGGCAGGTGGTGAAGTTGATCGAGGCGAGCGGCCGCCGTCCGTCGTCCTGGTACAGGTCCGAGGACCCCGTCAGCCGCCCGGCGAATTCGGCGAGGGTCCTCGGTTCGCCGCGCCACAGGTCCCGCACGGTGTCCCGGTACTTGCCGTTCCATTCGGTCCACAGCGGCGGGAAGTTCCCCACCTGGTAGCCGCCCTCGCCCACGTCCCACGGTTCGGCGATCAGCTTCACCTGGCTGACCACCGGGTCCTGCTGCACCAAATCGAAGAACGACGACAGCCGGTCCACCTCGTGGAACTGCCGGGCCAGGGTGGCGGCCAGATCGAAGCGGAAGCCGTCCACATGCATCTCCGTGACCCAGTACCGCAGCGAGTCCATGATCAGCTGGAGTACGTGCGGCGACCGCATCAGCAGGGAGTTCCCGGTCCCCGTGGTGTCCATGTAGTACCGCTGGTCGTCCGCGAGCCGGTAGTACGAAGCATTGTCCAGGCCCCGGAAGGAGAGCGTCGGACCCAGGTGGTTGCCCTCCGCGGTGTGGTTGTAGACCACGTCGAGGATCACCTCGATGCCGGCCTGATGCAGCGCCCGTACGACCTGCTTGAACTCCAGCACCTGCTCACCGCGGTCCCCCCAGGAGGCGTACGCGTTGTGCGGGGCGAAGAATCCGATGGTGTTGTAACCCCAGTAATTGGCCAGTCCCGCGTCCGCCAACCGGTGGTCCTGGACGAACTGGTGCACGGGCATCAATTCGATCGCCGTGACGCCCAGTTCCGTCAGATGGGCGATCACCTCCGGATGTGCCAGCCCCGCGTAAGTGCCGCGCAGTTCCTTCGGCAGCCCCGGATGGAGCATCGTCAGACCCTTCACATGGGCCTCGTAGATCACCGTGCGGTGGTAGTCGGTACGGGGCAGCCGGTCGTCGCCCCAGTCGAAGTACGGGTTGACCACGACCGACGTCATGGTGTGCGGCGCCGAGTCGAGATCATTGCGCGCGTCGGGCCGGCCGAACGGATAGCCGTACACCGCCTCGCCCCACCGGATCTGCCCGGCGACGGCCCTGGCGTACGGGTCGAGCAGCAACTTGGCCGAATTGCAGCGGGCGCCGCGCTCCGGTTCGTACGGCCCGTGGACCCTAAATCCGTACCGCTGACCCGGCATCACCCCCGGCAGATAGGCATGGCGGACGAAGGCATCGGTCTCCCTGAGCTCCACCGCCGTCTCGGAACCGTCGTCGTGCAGCAGGCACAACTCGATTCGGTTGGCGGCCTCCGAGAAGACCGCGAAGTTGGTCCCGGCGCCGTCGTACGTGGCACCGAGGGGATACGCCTGTCCCGGCCAGACCTGCATAGGTTCGACTCTTCCACTTCTGATCCGGGTGCCTGGAGGATGCTGATGGAGTGTGTGGGCTGCTTGAGCCAGATCTTCCCCGAAAGAGGTGCGCCTACCTAGGACGTCGCACGGTCCGGTCAACATCGGGCCTCTCCGTGTCGCCCGGAACCGGAATCCGGGGACCCGAGACGGTCGCACGCCCGGTACAGGGCCCCGAATGGGGGTGCCCAATCACTATGAATCCGCTCACTACGGCAAATCCTGCCGTCGGGAACGTGCCGATGCCATAGGCAAGTTGAGAAAGCAGCCTGCGCATCCGGCTGCACCGGCTCCCGCTCGCGGAGTACCCTTCCTTGATCGTTGATGGGGGAGTGGAAGGCGGTGCGCGGGTGAGCTCGGAAGGGTTCGAGCTACCTCCGGGTGACACAGGTCACGAGGGGGAATCCACCGATGCCCCGCCCGGGGCGGTGTCACTTGCGCGGCCCATGGAGATCGGCGCGGAACTGGACTGGGGAGCGGACGCCTGGAGCGAGGTGCGCACGCGCGCCCAGCGGGCCGGGCGCGCCTACATCTGGCTCAATCTCGTGGAGCAGCGGCTGCGCGCCGTGGTCGCCGCGGTGCTCCGGCCCATCTACGAGCCGGTCCACGGCGAGGACTGGGTGGTGGCCGCCGCCGGACCCGCCGGGCAGGAGTGGGTGCAGCGCGCCGTCGCCGTACGCGAGGTCTCCCGGCGTAAGGGCTATCTGCTGGACCCGGCCGACGACAACGTTCTCAGCTTCCTCACGCTGCCGCAGCTGCGTGAGCTGATGGTCCAGCACTGGCCCTGCTTCGAACCGTACTTCGACGACCGGCGCGAGGTGGAGCTGGCGCTCGACGAGCTGGAGGTCGCCCGCAACGTGGTCTCCCGCAACCGCGCCCTGAACGAGGCGGTCCTCGCCCAGGCCGAGCGCGCCTCGGCCCGGCTGCTGGAGATCCTGGGCAGCGGCGCCGCGGTCCCGTCGGCCGACCGGCTCCCGGTCGACGCCGTCGAGGAGCTGGTCGGCGACCGGTACGCGGACGTGGTCTCCGTCCACTCCGACCGGGTGCGGCTCCAGCGCCAGCTGCCCGCCGAGGATCTCTTCGGCGGTTCGCGTCGTCTTGACGCGATCGGCATAGGACTCAACCTGCTGGTGCAGAATTTCTCCGGCCGCAGACTGATCCGGCTCGCCGAGTCGGGCTGCCGGGTCCGGCTGCTCTTCATCAACCCGGCGAGCAGTGCGGTCAAGCGCCGGGAGCGGGAGCTGGGTCTCAAGAAGGGCGAGCTGAGCCGGTCGGTGGAGATGAACATCCTCCATATGCGCCGGGTCCGCTCCAAGCTCCGCGATCCGGGCGCCTTCGAGATCCATGTCTTCGACGAGACGCCGCGCTTCACGGCCTATCTCGTGGACGGCGACGGGACGGACGCGGTCGGGGTCGTCCAGCCGTATCTGCGCCGCGCACGCGGCATGGAGGCGCCCGTGCTGGTGCTGCGGGGCGGCGGGGGCGCGGTGGTCAGGGCGGGTCAGGACAGTGAGCACGGCCTCTTCGAGACGTACCGCGAGGAGTTCGAGTCGGTCTGGACGGACTCCAGGCCCGTCTCCTGACGCCCCTTCCAGCGTTGTCAGTGGTGCGTGCGAAGGTGGTCATCACTTGGGGAACGCACCACAGAAGGAGGTACGGGATGATTTGGCACCAGGAGTGCCCGGTCGGCTTCGGCCCGAAGACGAGCGGCACGGACCCGCTGGAGGCCCGGATCGCCACCGCCGCGGTCGTTGGGGTGGGGGCGGTCCGATGAGCTGGATCAGCGGGCCGTTGCTGGCGTTCGACCTGGAGACCACGGGGACGGATGTCGAGACCGACCGCATCGTGACGGCGGCGGTCGTCCGGCTGGAAGCGGACGGATCCGTGTCCAAGGAGCGGACCTGGCTGCTGAATCCGGGTGTGGCCATACCCGAGCAGGCATCGGCGATCCACGGCATCTCGACGGAACGTGCCCGCGAGCACGGGGTGCCGGCCGCCTCCGCGATCGAGGAGATCACCCGGGCCGTCGCCGACGGGATGCGCTCAGGGACGCCGCTGGTGGTGATGAACGCACGCTATGACCTGTCCCTGCTCGACCGTGAGTGCCGGCGGTACGCGGTCGAGTCGGTCAGCGAGCGACTGGGCGACGTGCCTTCGCCCGTCATCGATCCGTTGGTGATCGACAAGCATGTCGACAAGTACCGGAAGGGGAAGCGGGCCCTCCACGCGCTGTGCGCCCACTACGGGGTGTCGCTCGACGACGCGCACGACGCGAGGGCGGACGCCGTGGCCGCTGCCCGCGTAGTGCGGCGTATGGGGGAGAAGCACCAGCCGGTCGGCGTGATGCCGTTGGAGGACCTGCATGGCCTTCAGGTGCGCGCGGCAGCCGAGCAGTCGCTCTCCCTGCAGGCCTATCTGAGGCGCACCGCAGATCCGACGGCGGTCGTCGAGCCGGCCTGGCCGCTCATCCCCCGGAGGCGGGAGCCGGCAGGCGGTTGAGGGCGATCCGACGGGCGAGGGGTCAGGAACTGCTCTTCGACCTCTTTAGGAACGGTGTCAGTTCGGAGCCGGCGAAGCCGTCTCGTCGGCCTTGAAGTCGTAGTGGATCTGCTTTCCGTCGACGGAGGTGACGGTGACCGTCACGCCCAGGGTGCTGCCGTCGTCCGCGGTGAGCGCGCACCGGCTTTCGGTGCCGACCTTCCCGGCGAGGCCCTCCGGGCACGTGATGTCCGGCTTCGGCTGGCCCGTCGTGGAGGCGAGCTTGTCGGCGAGCGAGGCGGCCAGCTTGTCCGAGGACAGCTTCGGCTCGGACTTTCCGGCGCTGACCGACATCGAGCAGCCGACGAGCAGCGCGCCGGCGGCCACGGCCGAGAGGCTCCACTTCGCTGCGGACGAGCGGGCTATGGTCATGGGTGACCCATTCCGAATGATCAAGGCAGTCGCCGGAAGCATACGTGGGACCGTGTTCCGCGGATGCCCCGGAGGGCGGTCGGCCCACCTTCGGCAGCAAGCGGGAACATGCCGGGCCGACCCCGGTCCGGGCAGGAGCCCGGGGGGACGGGCGGCGAGTCGTGGTCCCGTAGACCTCACAGCTTACCGAAGATCACTCCGCGCCAGGTCCAGCCCGACTCGAGGGCGGCGTTCCGCAGAGGGTTGGTCAGCTGCGTGCTGTCGAAGCTGAATGTCTCCGTCGCTTCGAGGCGGCCGTTCTCCCCGCGTTGGAGCGTCCAGCGGCGGGAGACGGTCCTGCCCGCGCCGCGCGCGTATTCCGCCGAAGTCTGGAGCCGCGGAGGATTCCCGACGCGGGTGACCTCCCACTGCTCCTCGACGGCACGCACCTCAGGGACCTCGGCGACCAGGCGCATCCGGATCCGGAGGGCGTGCGTCAGCTGGGACCCGATGAAGAAGGTCTGCCAGGCGGGCTCGGCGATCCGCCACTCCGCCACCAGATCGGCGTCATGCGCTGCGCCGTCGCTGATGATGTACGGGACATCCGGCCGGTTGAGGCTGAGCAGCGCTGCCCGCAAATCCTCGGCTGAGCGGGGCGCGACCCCGTCCTCGGGGCGCTTGGTTCCGGTCAGCATGTCGAAGAATCCCATGAGGTCAACCTATGAGGGGTCGGATTGTCGGTACAAGAAGGGCCGTTCGGGCGGGATGTCCTACGAAGCCGCGACGGGGGCGAGGAAGGGCGTCCGCACCGATCCACCGTCGGCCGCCATGCGGGCAGCAGCCGGGGTGTCGGGCATCTGGTGCTCTTCCGCGTACTTCGTCGCGCGCTTCTTGTCGCTGGGCGAACTCGCGAGCTTCTGCTCGCCGCCTTCTCCGGCTCCCATGGGTAACCCCCGTTGCAATCGCACCTGTTCGGCCTCACGGCCAAGAGGCGTAGTACGTAGGGTAATTGGGCACCGGACTGGCGCCCCCGGGACTCGGCACCGCGCGCTCGCCCGAACAAGGGCATACGCCCGTGAAAGTCGCTCGGCGGACCGACGGGGAGCATGGGTGACCGAGTGACCGAGTGACCGGGTGCATGGCGGTGCGGGCGGGCGGCCCGCCGCGCGTTTCCAGCTCTTCCGCGCGACGGGAAGCGCCGTTCAGAAGGGGCTGTGAGCTGCTGTCGGTTTGCTGAGCTGAAGTGCGTTGTAGTGAGCAGGAGTGAGTGCTGTCGGCGGCTTCGCGGGGCGGGAACGGTAGTTCTGGGGCCGAATGGGTGACCTTGGCGGCTGGTGCTCGTTGGACTGGGTAGCGGGTGTCCGGTCTCGTGGGAGGGGGTGTTGTGGTGGGTGGTGTGCGAGAGTCGGCCGCGCCCTTTGTGGTGCCCGGGCCTTGCGGGGTGGCGGTCCGGGACCGTCTGAAGCACCTCACGCCCCAGGACGAGGGGGTTCTGCGTGCGGTCGGTGAGTATCAGGGCGCGCTCGCTTCCCGTGACCTCAGGGCCCGTTGTGCGGATGGTCTGGAGCACAGCGCGGATACGTGGGCGTCGCGTAAGCGGGGCCTGACCGCGCAGTCGTCGTCGCGGATCGCCGGTGCGATCACCAAGGCCACCCATGACCAGTGGGCGCTGGCGCGCCGTTGCCAGGCCGCGCACATCCAGACGCTGGAAGCTGGGATCAGGACGCTGCGGCACCGCCTGTCCCTCCCGATCGGCGAAGCCGGGACGAAGCGGGCTGCGGGCGGCTACCGCTCCCGGAGTGAGTGGTTCCACAAGTCCCGCCGCCTTGCCGCGCTGGAGGCACGGCATGCGGCCGTTGTCGCCGACCGGCAGGCCGGACGGGTGCGGGTGGTACGGGGCGGCAGACGTCTCCTCAACACCCGCCACCACCTCACCCAGGCCCAGCTCACCGAAGAGCAATGGCGGGAACGCTGGGAGGCGGAACGCTGGTTCATCGCCGCCGACGGCGAGTCGGGCAAGTGGTTCGGGAACGAGACGATCCGCGTCACCCCGGACGGCGAGGTCAGCATCAAACTGCCCGCCCCGCTCGCACACCTGGCCAACGCCCCTCATGGCCGGTACACCCTCACCTCGACCGTGGCGTTCGCGCACCGGGGCCAGGAGTGGGCCGACCGCATCACCGCGAACCGGGCCGTCGCCTACCGCATCCACCTCGACACCGGCCGTGGCCGCTGGTACCTCACCGCCTCCTGGCAACGCCCCGCCGTGCACACCATCCCGCTGGAGACGGCCCGCGCCCGGGGCGTGATCGGCGTCGACACCAATGCCGACCACTTCGCCGCCTACCGGCTCGACCGGCACGGCAACCCCATCGGCGAGCCCCGGCGGTTCTTCTACGACCTGTCCGGTTCGGCCGCTCGCCGCGACGCACAGATCCGCCACGCCCTGACCCGGCTGATCAACTGGGCCAAGCAGGCCGGTGTCGCCGCGATCGCCATCGAAGACCTCGACTTCACCACCGAGAAGACCCGCGAGAAGCACGGCCGCAAGAAGCGGTTCCGGCAGCTGATCTCCGGCATCCCGACCGGGAAGCTCAAGGCCCGGCTGGTCTCCATGGCCGCCGAACAGGGCCTCGCGATCATCGCGGTCGACCCCGCCTATACCTCCTTGTGGGGTGCCCAGCACTGGCAGAAGCCACTGGCCACCCCCAAGCGAGAGATGTCCCGTCACGATGCCGCCGGTATCGCGATCGGACGACGCGCCCTCGGACACCCGATCCGGCGTCGGACGGCACCGCCCCCACACGACCGGAGTGATCGTGCGGGGCATCGGACCGTCCAGGCCGGACCAGGTGACCGGGGGCGTGAGGGAACCCGCCCACCCGCAACGGACCACGCCCCCGGAGACGTGCCGCCGAACGGGACGAGAAAGCGGCAACCCAGCGCATCCAAAACCGTTCGGGATGCGCCCAGAACGCACCAGTGGGTCCAGGACCCACTCATGCACACTGGCTAGAAACGGTACCAGCGCACCTCGGGGTCGTCCGCGCGCAGTGACGCCACCCTGCGCCGGAATTCCGTCAGCGCCTTGGGGTTCGCCGGGGCGTGCTGGGAGACCCAGGCGCAACTCGCCGTCTCGCGGGCGCCGCGCAGAACCGCGCATCCTTCCCAGGTACGCACGTCCCAGCCGTACGCTTCGGTGAACGCGTCGTAGGCATGGGCGGGCAGGCCGTACCGGTCGCGGGAGAGCGCGAGGACCACCAGATCGTGCTCGCGCAGATCGGCGGAGAAGGTCTCGAGATCGACCAGCACCGGCCCGTCCGGGCCGACGTGGACGTTGCGGGGGAGCGCGTCGCCGTGGATGGGACCCGGCGGCAGGTGCGGGGCAAGGGCCGCCGCGGCCTTCGCGAAGCCGTCGCGCCGGCCGCGCAGATAGTCGGCGTCGGCCGGATCGATCGCGTCGCCCGCGAGCCGCAGCCAGCGCTCGACGCCGCCGAGCAGCTCACGGCGCGGCAGCGTGAAGCCCTCCGGGGCGGGCAGCGCGTGGACCAGGGTGAGCAGCGGGGCGAGATCGCGCGGCTCGGGAGGGCGTACGGCGTCGGGCAGCCGGTGCCAGAGCGTCACCGGATGACCCTCCACCAGCCGCGCCCCGGGCTCGGCGACCCGTACGGCGGGGACACCGGAGGCTGCCAGCCACTGGGCGACGGCCACCTCGCGCTCGGCCCGGTCCCGCAGTTCCGGGTTCCGCACGGCGTCCCGGCCGACCTTGACCACAAGGTCGTCCACGGCGAACACCGCGTTCTCACCCAGCGCGAGCAGCTCCGCACCGCCGGACAGTCCGGCAGCGGTCAGCACCTCGCGCGCACGCATCTCGTTCATGGCTCCGATTTTCGCATCTGTGCAGGTTGGCTTGACGAACCGACGGCCCGTCAGCACGATGACGAGGGCCACCTGAGCGGCCAGAACGGTATGAAACCGATCGAATGACGCAAGGGGGCGAATTCATGACATTGGCGAGTGCAACCGTACAATCCGGGAGAAATGGTCCACCCGGCAGTCCGCACGACAAGCGGACCGGCCCGATCAACCGGAACGCCGGCGCCTGGTTCCTGGTACTGCCCGCGCTGATCCCGATCCTGATCCTCAGCGTCGGCCCGCTCCTCTACGGCATCGCGCTGGCCTTCACCGATGCCCAGTCCGGCCGCACCCGCTCCACCCAGTGGGTGGGCGGGCTGAATTTCCAGGACCTGCTGCACGACGCCCTGTTCTGGGACTCGTTCCGGGTCGGTCTGGTGTGGGCGGTCGGCGTCACCGTCCCGCAGTTCGTACTGGCGCTCGGCCTCGCCCTGCTGCTCAACCAGAATCTGCGCATGCGCTGGCTGGCGCGGGCGCTGGCGATCATTCCGTGGGCGATGCCCGAGGTGGTCGTCGGCATCATGTGGCGGCTCGTCTACAACCCGGACGCGGGCGTCCTCAACGAGACGATCCGCGATCTCGGCCTCGGCGACGGGCGGGACTGGCTCACCGGACTCGCCACCGCCTTGCCCGCCGTGATCGTCGTGGGCGTCTGGGCCGGCATGCCCCAGACCACCGTCGCCCTCCTGGCCGGACTGCAGAACACCCCGCACGAACTCCACGAGGCGGCCGCCCTGGATGGAGCGGGTGCCTGGCGCCGCTTCCGCACGGTCACCTGGCCCGTGCTCAGACCGGTCGCGCTCTCCATCACCGCGCTCAACTTCATCTGGAACTTCAACTCCTTCGCCCTGGTCTACGTACTGACCAGCGGCGGACCCGGCGGCCGCACCCGGCTGCCGATGCTCTTCGCGTACGAAGAGGCCTTCCGCTACGGACAGTTCGGCTACGCCGCGGCGATGGGCTGTGTGATGGTCGCGGTGATCTCCGTGATCCTCGCGGTGTATCTCGTCGGCCGACTCAGGGGAGGCGAGGACCGGTGAGCCTGCGGACCAGCAGATTCGCACGTGCCGGACAGTACGTCGCACTGCTCGGCTATCTCGTCTTCCTGGCGTTCCCGTTCCTGTGGCTGATCTCCACCGCCTTCAAGCCGGCGCGAGAACTGGGCTCCCTGCACCCCACCTGGATCCCCGAGCAGCCGACGCTGGACAACTTCCGCAAAGCATTCGACGAACAGCCGCTGCTCCAGGCCGCCGCCAATTCGCTGATCGCCGCGCTCTGCGCCGCCCTCGTCGCGGTCCTCATCGCCACACCCATGGCCTATGTCATGGCCCGCCACCGCTCCGGGCTCTCGACGGCCACCACCGGATGGGTCGTGGTCAGCCAGGCGTTCCCCTTCGTCCTGCTGATCATTCCGCTCTTCCTGATCCTGAAGAATCTCCATCTGATCAACACCCTGTGGGGGCTGATCACGGTGTACGTCGTCTGGGCGCTGCCCTTCGCGCTGTGGATGCTGGCCGGATACGTACGGGCCGTGCCCGCCGAGCTGGAAGAGGCCGCCTCGGTCGACGGCGCCGGCCGACTGCGGACGCTCGTCTCGGTCACCGCCCCGCTGCTGGCCCCCGGCATCGTCGCCACCGCACTCTTCGCGTTCATCACCGCGTGGAACGAGTTCTTCTTCGCACTCGTCCTGCTCAAGACACCGGAGAAGCAGACCTTGCCGGTCGTACTGACCCACTTCATCGGGGCGGAGGGCGCGGCCGATCTCGGGCCGCTGGCCGCTGCCGCGTTCCTCGCGACCCTTCCCTCGCTGGTCATTTTCGCGGTCATCCAGCGGCGGATCACGGGCTCCCTGCTGGCCGGGGCGGTGAAGAGCTGATGCGCGCATCCGTGACGACGACGGCGGCCGCCGTGGCCACGGCACTGGTCCTGCTGCTCACCGGCTGCTCGGGGACGGGCGACGGCGGGGACGGCAACGGACGGACCGAGCTCAGCTTCCAGTCGCTGGCCTGGCAGAAGGAGTCCGTCGACGCCAACAAGCAACTGGTGAAGGAGTGGAACGAAACCCACCCCGACATCCATGTCAGCTACGTCCAGGGCAGCTGGGACACCGTCCACGACCAGCTGCTCACCTCCTTCGAGGGCGACGAGGCGCCGGATGTCATCCATGACGCCTCCGACGACCTCGCCGACTTCGCGTACGGCGGCTACCTCGCCGATCTGCGGACGCTCCTCCCGGACCGGCTGACCGCCGACATCCCGCAACAGAGCTGGCGGACCACCACCTTCGGCGACGGCGTCTACGGGGTGCCGTTCCTCCAGGAGCCCCGCGTCCTGATCGCCAACACCAGGATTCTCAAGGAGTCGGGAGTCCGCATCCCGACGCCGGAGAGACCCTGGAGCTGGACCGAGTTCCGGCAGATCACCAAGGAACTGACGGGCAAGGGGAGATACGGCGTCGCCTGGCCGCTCAAGGAGCCCGTCTCCGTCACCCTCAACCTCGGTCTCTCCGCCGGTGGCGAGCTCTTCCACCGCGGTGCCGACGGCAAGGTGACCATCCGGGCGGGCGAGGGGGACCAGGTCGTCCCCGGCACCATAAACGACCAGGTCAACACCGACCGCAGTGCCGCCCGCACCACGCTCGGCATGGGTGGCTCCGACGCCCTCCCCGGATTCTTCGGCGGCAAGTACGCGATGGTTCCGCTGGGCTTCTCGTACCGCCAGCAGGTCGCCGAACAGGCTCCCGAGGGCTTCGAGTGGACGGTTCTGCCCGCCCCGGTCGGCAGCGGGGGTCTCGCTCAGGGAGTGAGCCCGCAGACCCTCTCCGTCTCGGAGGCGAGCCCGCACAAGAAGGAGGCCGCGCAGTTCATCGACTTCCTTCTCCGGCCGCAGAACATGGTGCGCCTCGCCAAGGGCGACTGGATGCTCCCGACCGGCACCGAGGCCCTCGCCGACCCGTCCCTGCACACCGACGAGGACGGCTGGGCAACCGGTGTCGCCGTGGCGAAGGGGCTCCGCCCGGCGCCCGCCCAGTCGGTCCGAGGCTACCCGGAATGGAAGGACAAGGTCGCCACGCCCGCCCTCCAGGAGTACTACAGCGGGGCGATCGGAGCGAAGGAGCTGAGGAAGCGTCTGGTCGTCGACGGAAACCGGGTGCTGGCCCGCTATCAGCGCTGAGACGTCCCGAAAACGACATGCACGAGACGTCTCGTCTCGCCTATGGTGAGGGCATGACGAATACCGAGCGCGCCCATATCGCCATGTTCTCCATCGCCGCCCACGGGCACGTGAACCCGAGCCTGGAAGTCATCCGGGAGCTTGTCGCCCGTGGGCACCACGTCAGTTACGCCATCCCGGCCTCCTTCGCCGAGAAGGTCGCCGCCACCGGTGCCGAACCAGTGCTCTATACCTCGGTTCTGCCGTCCGAAGAGGCCCCGGAGGCCTGGGGCACCGAACTGATCGACAACCTCGAACCCTTCCTCGACGACGCCGTCCAGGCGCTGCCTCAGCTCATCAAGGCCTTCGACGGGGACGAGCCCGACCTCGTCCTGCACGACATCACCTCCTACCCGGCGCGGGTCCTCGCCCACCGCTGGGGCGTGCCCGCCGTCTCCCTCTCGCCCAATCTGGTCGCCTGGGACGGATACGAGGAAGAGGTCGGCGAGCCGATGACCGCCGAGCTGAAGCGGTCCGAGCGCGGACGGGCGTACTACCGGCGCTTCCAGGACTGGCTCACCGAGAACGGGATCGACCGGCACCCGGATCCGTTCGTCGGCCGGCCGCCGCGGTCGCTCGTCCTGATCCCCGAGGTGCTCCAGCCGAATGCCGACCGCGTCGACAGGACGGTCCACACCTTCGTGGGTGCCTGCCAGGGCGACCGCGCCGACCAGGGGGAGTGGCAGCGCCCCGCGGGCGTCGAGAAGGTGCTGCTGGTCTCGCTCGGCTCGACCTTCACCAACCAGCCCGGGTTCTACCGCGACTGCATCACCGCCTTCGGCTCCCTGCCCGGCTGGCACGTCGTGCTCCAGATCGGGGCCTGGGTCGACGCCGCCGAACTGGGTGACGTACCAGCCAATGTGGAGGTGTGCCCCTGGGTGCCGCAGCTCTCCGTGCTGAAGCAGGCGGACGTCTTCATCACCCACGCGGGCGCCGGGGGCAGTCAGGAGGGGCTCGCCACCGCCACCCCGATGGTCGCCGTGCCGCAGGCCGTCGACCAGTTCGGCAACGCCGACATGCTCCAGGCGCTCGGCGTCGCGCGCCACCTCCCGATGGCGGAGGTGACTCCCGAGTCGCTGCGGGCCGCCGTGCTCGGGCTGGTGGGCGAACCCGAGGTGGCGAAGAGAGCCGCGGCCGTGCGGGAGCGGATGGCGGGGGAGGGCGGAACGAAGCGGGCGGCCGACCTCATCGAGGCCGAACTCCCCGCCTGACGGGCGGGGTGGAATCAAGCAGAAAACCGGAACCTGCGTCGCGGGCTACGTCGGTGATCGGCGGCCGTCATCTGAGCTTGCCCGCCACCGCCTTCATGAGCTGCGTCTTCGCCACGGTCAGCGCGAACCGCTTGCCGGCGCCGGACACCGGCTTTGCGTACCAGGGCAGGCCCCAGCGGCGCCACTTGACGGGCTCCAGGTCCTTGGGGAGGGCGGGCAGGGGCACCGACCAGTCGCCGAGGCGGAGTTCCCCGCTCCATACGCCCGGGGCGAGGTCGCAGACGGGCACGTGGACGGAGAACAGGTCCGCGTGCGGGGAGCGAATGACGGGGAAGACGGCGGTGGCCCCGCCGTCACCGGTCAGGGCCGCGACGAGGGGGGCGGCCTTGGGGGACGCGCCGAGCGTGCAGCGCCCGCTGACCAGCAGCTCGGTGGGGGAGCTGGCGTTCCAGCGAACGGCCTCGAACGTGAAGTGGGACCGTAAGCGGTGCTTCTTCTCGCCGAGGTCGAGGGTGTAGTTGCCGTGCGGCTTGGTGGTGTAGAGGGTGACGGCACGGGCGCCGCGTGCGCTCTCCACGATCCGAGTGTCCGGCTCGCCGGACAGCTGCTCGGCGCGCCTGCTGCCGATCCGCACCTCGCGGGTCAGCCTCTGGGCGCCCACGGCCAGCGACACGTCCCACAGCCCATCGCTGAGCGGGGCGCTCCCGGCGGCGGTGTCGATGTCGACGACGGCCTCGAACCCGGCCTTCTCGTACGCGTACCGTCCCGCGTCCTCGTCGGCGCCGAGCCCGGGGGTCGCGGTGTGCGTGACGGGCAGCCGGTGCGCGGTCCCGCTGCCGCGTTCCCGCAGCACCAGCTCGGTGGTGACGTCATCGGTGGCTACCCGGTGCAGATACGCGTGCCCGGCCAACCGCAGCTCGGTGCCGCGTAGTTCGGCCCGCGCGACATGGTGCCGCACGCCGACCTGGGCGGTGACGTCGTAGCACGCGTCGGGGACGGCTGCGGCGGGGTCGCGGAAGAAGGGGTACTGGGCGTAGGCGCGGCCCTGCTCAACGACGAGCGGGGTGGCGGACGCGGACTTGGCCAGCCGCTTCTCGAACGCGGTGAGTTCGAGGACCTCGTCGAGCATCTGGTGGCGCACGAGGTGCAGCCGCAGCCGCGCCATCGCCGAGAGCCGGTCGGCCAGGCCGTCGTGCCAGAGGGGTTCGATGATCTCGGCGAGCCGCCTCAGCGTCTTGACCTGTGTCTCGCGGGGTTCCCACACCAGGTGCCCGCCGAGCAGTTGCTGGACCTCGACGGTCAGGTGCCGGTGGGCCAGGTGGTCGCGGCCGGGACCCGGCGGCACGTTCTCGAGGATCATGTCGACGACGCGCGGCAGGAAGCGCAGCCGGGGCTCCGATCCCGAGGTCCGCTTGGTGATGTTGCCGTTGTCGTCCCGCTCGACCCAGAACAGGCAGTCGTAGTCGGCCAGTACGGATATGCCGGAGGCGTGGATGTACGCCGGGCCGACGAACAGCTGGTCCTCGCCGATCTTCAGGTCCGTCGGGAACCGCAGCCGGTACCGTTCCAGCAGCTCGCGGCGGAACAGCTTCATGGGATTGAGCGTCCAGTAGACGCGTGACGAGTAGACGTCGGTCTTCGGCTGGTTGCGCCGGAACATCGAGGTGGGCGCACCACGGCCCCCGACGCCGACCATTTTGCCGAGGACGACATCGGTGCCGTTCTCCTCGGCCAGGGCGACCATGCGCTCCAGCGCCTCGGGCCCGAGATAGTCGTCGGCGTCGAGGAAGAAGACGAACTGTCCCCGGGCTTGGTCGAGGCCGACATTGCGGGGCGCGGACGGGCCGCCGGAGTTCTCCTGGTGGATGACGCGCAGAAGGCCCGGGTGGACGCCGGTCAGCCGCTCGAGTTCCTGGGGCGTTCCGTCGGTCGACCCGTCGTTGACGACGATGACCTCCAGGGTGTCCCGGCCGATGCTCTGCTCGGCGACGGACGTGATGCACCGCGTCAGATAGGGCATCGCGTTGTACGCAGCGATAATCACCGAAACGGTGGGGCCGGCCATCGTCATGCTCTCCAAAGTGATCCGGGGCACAGCCCATTGCGCCGGCTGCGATACCGCTGTCGCCGTTCAATCACGGGTAAGGTGCCGGTAATTGTGTGAAGGTACCATGAGTTTCCTGTGAGTTCAGGGTGACTTCGGCGGCCGACCATGGGGACGTCGGCGACGCCGCCCCTCGCCGGGCTGAGGGGGGTCTCCGAGGTCCGGATCGTCCGAGGTCGACCTCAACGTGGTTACCTCGTGAGGGCTCTGTGAACACGGGGGTGGAAACAAGCCATCCTCTCGTCCGTCCGTGCAGTCGGGCGGGGTTCGTCTTCCCACGTGTGAAGTGTGCCGGTGGTGCCGTAAGCCCCGCGTGCGCGACGGACGTTGCGGCGACCGTGCCCGACTTGGGCACGGCTGGCCTGTTTCTTATTACGAAGCCTTATTGAATAAGTCACAGCGTCATGAAGGCCTTGATCTGAGCGCGTCAATCGGCGAGGGTTTCGAGCCAACCCCCGGAGATCTTCCGGCCGGGGGTCAATCCCCCCACAAAGAATGACGAGGAGACCCCTCTTCATGGCAATTCACAAGCGCGCACGCCGGATCAAGCTGACCGCGGCGACAACCGCAGTGGCCGCAGCGGTCGGAGTCACCCTGATGGGCACCTCGCTCGCCGGCGCCGCTCCTGCGCCCGCCATAGGCACCGTCTACGGTGCGGACGCGGCGACCGCCGTCTCGGGCAGCTACATCGTGATGCTGGACCAGAAGGCCGACAAGGCGAAGCTCGCCAAGGAGTACGGCGGCAAGCTCAAGCGGAACTACAACTCCGCCATCAACGGCTTCTCGGCCAGCGGCCTTTCACTGACCGAGGCCAAGCGCCTGGCGGCCGACCCGGCCGTCTCCAAGGTCGTCCAGAACAAGAAATTCCACATAAACGCCACCCAGGACTACCCGCCGTCCTGGGGGCTGGACCGCATCGACCAGACCGAGACGGCCGGCGATGACGCGTACACCTACCCGGACAGCGCGGGCGAGGGTGTCACCGCATACGTCATCGACACCGGCGTCCGCACCACGCACAACGAATTCGAGGGCCGGGCCAGCTCGGGATTCGACGCCGTCGACAACGACGACAGCGCAGACGACGGCAACGGCCACGGCACCCACGTGGCGGGCACCATCGCCGGAGCGAGCTACGGGGTTGCCAAGCAGGCGAAGATCGTCGCTGTGCGGGTCCTCGACGACTCCGGCTCGGGCACCACCGAGCAGGTCGTCGCCGGCATCGACTGGGTCACCGAGAACCACGAGGGCCCGTCGGTCGCCAACATGAGCCTCGGCGGCGGCGTGGACGAGGCGCTCGACACCGCGGTCCAGAAGGCCATCGCCTCCGGAGTCACCTTCGCGGTGGCCGCCGGAAACGAATCCGCCGACGCGAGCGAGAGCTCCCCGGCCCGCGTCCCGGAGGCCATCACGGTCGCCTCGTCCACGGTGGACGACGAGCAGTCGTCGTTCTCCAACTACGGCTCGATCGTGGACATCTACGCTCCCGGATCGGACATCACCTCGGCCTGGAACGACAGCGACGACGGTTCCGACACCATCTCCGGTACGTCCATGGCGACCCCGCACGTCGTCGGTGCCGCCGCCGTCTACCTCGCCGAACACCCGGACGCCACCCCGGAGGAGGTCGCCACGGCACTGACCGACGGAGCCACCCCCGACGCGATCTCCAACGCCACCGAGGGCACGCCGAACAAGCTGCTGAAGGTCGTTGAGTAACCGACCCCCGCAGCCGTGACCGGGCAGCAGACGCCCGGACGCAACGCAATCGGCGGCCGCCGCGCCCTCCCCCACGGGGCGCGGCGGCCGCACTGCGCGTACAGATCGTCCTATGGTGTGCCCATGACGATGTACGCGGCGCTGTTGCGCGGGATCAATGTGAGCGGCCACAAGAGGGTTCCGATGGCCGAACTCCGCACGGTTGCTCACCGAACTGGGCCACGGGGACGTCCGCACCCACTTGCAGAGCGGCAACGCCGTCTTCAGCAGTCCCTTGGACGACGAGGACGCACTCGCCGCCGAGCTGGAGCGGGCCATCGAGAAGCGGTTCGGCTTCCCGGTCCCCTGTCTGGTCCGGGACGGCGCCTACCTCGCGGCAGTTGCCGCAGCCTGCCCGTTCCCGGCCGCCGAACTCGAAGGCAGGCAGCTGCACATCACCTACTACGGGCAGCCGGTCGACGCCGACCGCTTCGCCGGGATCGACCCGGCGGCCTTCCTCCCCGAGGATTTCCGGCTCGGCGACCGCGCGCTCTACCTCTACGCCCCCGACGGACTGGGCCGGTCCAGACTCGCCGATGCCCTGTCCCGTCCCTCCCTCACCAACGGCGTCATCGCCACCTCGCGCAACTGGAACACCGTGGTCAAGCTGGTGGAGATGACGGCCCCGACGGGAACCGCAAGCGACGGAGCCCGCACATGACCGAACCGTCTCCCGGACGCGACCCGCACTGGACCGTAGCCTGAAAGTGGCCCAGCCGATCGGACGGTGAATGGCCCAGGGCGGTACGCCAAGGCCTGGCTGGGCTCGACGCATGACCACTCACCGCACCCCGGACACGGGCAGCCCGGATGTGGGCTGAGGGGCTGCGGTGCTGCTGAGGAAATGTCAGCTATGCGCTGAGCTACGCCGCCGACCGTGCGAGCGGCACCCGGGCCTCGTCGTACCGGGTCAGCAAAAGCTGCGCCAACTGCGGTGACGCGCCAAGAACATCGGCCAGTACATCCGCTCCGGCCGCGCCCGCGGCGATACGGTCCGGGAGCCGACCGGGTGCGATGACGTAAGGGGCCACCGCCACCCGCCGCACACCTTCGGCCCGCAGGGCCTGTACCACGTCCTCGGTGCGGGGGAACCCCGCGGGAGATGCGGCGGAGGCGAACGCAGGCCGCACGGCGCACCAACCGGTGTGCCGCAGCTCCCGCGCGATGTCAGCGATCACTGCGATCGCCTCCGGGTCCGTGGAGCCCGCCGAGGCCAGGACGAGCCCGGTCGAGCCCCTGTCACCGGGGCGGACCCCGGCCTCGCGCAGTCGCTGTTCCAGGGCCGAGTTCAGCAGGGGTGACGGGCCGAGCACCTCGGCCTGACGGATGCGGAGCCGGGGCTGTCGGGTCCGGGCCTCGTGCAGCACCATGGGGATGTCGGACTTGGCGTGGAAGGCCCGGGTGAGCAGCAGGGGGAGCGCGACGACATCTCCCGCACCCTGTGCTGCCAGCCGCTCCAGCACCCTTGGTATCGACGGCGCGTTGAAATCCAGGAAAGCGGTCTCCACACGCAGTCCCGGCCGCAGCGACCGTACCCGCGCGGTGAGCGCGTGCACGGTCGCCGCGTGCCGTGGGTCGCGGCTGCCGTGGGCGATGACGAGGAGGACCGGGGTGGACATGGCGTGGCTCAGTTCTTGACGAGGAGACCGCGGCTGCGCAGTACCCACCGCTCCAGCGGACTGAAGATCAGCAGGTCGATCGCGATGCCGACGAACAGGATCAGGATGATGGCGAGGAAGATGCCGGGCATGTCCGCGTTGTTGCGGCCGTTCTCCAGCAACTGACCGAGCCCCAGGCCGAGATCGGGGGAGGACGCGATGATCTCGGCGGCCATCAGCGAACGCCAGGAGAACGCCCAGCCCTGCTTGAGACCGGCCAGGTAGCCGGGCAACGCGGCCGGCAGCACGATGTGCCAGGTCCCGCGCAGCCCGGTCGCGCCGAGCGTACGGCCTGCCCTCAGGAACAGCGGCGGCACCTGGTCGACGCCGGAGACCAGTCCGTTGGCGACCGAGGGGACGGCGCCCAGCAGGATCACGGCGTACATCATGCTGTCGTTCAGTCCGAGCCAGATCACGGCCGGTGCCACCCAGGCGACCGACGGCAGGGACTGCAGCCCGGACAGGATCGGGCCGATCGCGGCCCGTACGAACTTCACCCGGGCGACCAGCAGACCCAGCGGCGTACCGATGGCCACGGCCATCAGGAAGCCGAGCAGACCGCGCGAGATGCTGGTCCAGACGACCTCCAGGAGCGTTCCCTGCAGCCACATGTCGGACGCGCTGGTCCACACCGCGGCCGGTGACGGCAGCTTGTAGTCGTCGGTGACCTGGGCCTCGACGAGCAGCTGCCAGACGGTGATCGCCAGCGCCACCGCGAGCACGGGCGGCAGCACCTTGCGCAGCAGCACCTCGCGCACCGGGGTGCGGCGCACCTGCACGGCGTCCAGCGCGTCGAGCCCGGCCTCCAGACCGGCCAGATCGTCGGGCTTCGTGTCAGTGTCGGCCATGACGGCGGATCTCCCCACGCAGTTGTTCGGTGATCTCGACGGACAGCTCCGCGACCGCGTTGTCCTCGATACGGCGCGGCTGCTCGATGTCGACCGTCCACTCACGGGCGATCCTGCCGGGGCGGGACGACAGTAGGACGACCCGCTCGGCGAGCCGCACCGCTTCGCGCACATTGTGTGTGACGAAGAGGACCGAGACGTTCGTCTCGCGCCAGATCCGGGTCAGCTCGTCGTGCAGCACATCCCGGGTGATGGCGTCGAGCGCGGCGAACGGCTCGTCCATCAGCAGCAGTTGACTGTCCTGGGCGAGGGCCCGGGCCATCGCCACCCGCTGCCGCATACCGCCCGAGAGTTCATGTACCCGCTTCCCGTACGCCCCGCCCAGCCGTACGAGTTCGAGCAGTCGCTCCGCTTCCGTGCGGCGCTGCGACTTGGGTACACCGCGCAGTTGCAGCGCGAGTTCGATGTTCTTGCCCGCGGTCAGCCACGGGAACAGGGCGTGTTCCTGGAACATCAGGGCCGGTCGCCCGCCGGGGGTCTCGATGGACCCCGCGGTCGGGCGGTCGAGTCCGGCCACCAGATTGAGCAGCGTCGACTTTCCGCACCCGGAGGCTCCCAGAAGGGTGACGAACTCGCCCGGTGCGACATCGAGCGAGATGTCGTCGAGGACGAGCTGCTGCCCCTCCGGTCCGCCGAAGGACTTCGAGACGTGGTCGATACGGGCGGCGTGCCCGACCGCTGTATGGTCCTCGCCCTTGGTGAGCGTGGTCGTCGCCATGGTCGTCACCTCCTGGGAGATCCTGGAACGGTCGGATGGCTTACTTGATGCCGAGACCGGCGTCGGCGACCTCGGGCTTGCCCGCGGCCTTGAGGACCTTGTTCAGCGGCTTCAGGTCGTAGATGTCGGTCAGGTCCGGCTTCTCCAGCAGACCGGCCTTCACCGCGTGCTCGGCCTCCGCGTTCAGCGTGGCGGCCAGCGGGTCATCGGTGATCTGGATCGACTTCCACGCCGGGTCGAGGACCTCGGCGGGCAGCGTCTTGCCGGTCAGCTTCTCGAGTGCGGCGTTGGCGGAGGCCTTCGCCTTGTCAGGGTTGGCGTTGATCCACGCGTTGGTGTGGACCGAACCGCGCAGCACCGCCTCGACGACATCGGGGTGCTCGCTCAGGAACTTCTGCGACACGATGATGTTCGTGATCACGAACTTGTTGTCCGGCCACAGCGTCGACTCGTCGAGCAGTTCCTCGGCACCCTCGGCGACCAGCTTGGACGCGGTGGGCTCGGGGACCCAGGCGCCGTCGATGGAACCGGACTTGTAGGCGACCGGGGTCACCTTGGTGTCCGTACGGACCACGGAGACGTCGCCCTTGCCGCTCTGGGCGTCGACCTTCCAGCCCTTCTCGGAGATCCAGTTGAGGAACGCCACGTCCTGCGTGTTGCCGAGCTGCGGGGTGGCGATCTTCTTGCCCTTGAGGTCGTCCAGGGTCTTGATCTTCTTCGGGTCGACGACCAGTTTCACGCCGCCGGAGGCGCAGCCGCCGATGATCCGCAGGTTCTTGCCCTGGGACTTGGTGAAGCCGTTGATGGAGGGCGACGGGCCGATGAAGCCGATGTCGATCGAACCGGCGTTGAGCGCCTCGATCTCGGAAGGGCCCGCGTTGAACTGCGAGGTCTTGAGCCGGGTGCCGCCGAGTTCCTGCTGGAAGAGCCCCTCCTGGTCGCCGACCAGCGCGGTGGCGTGCGTGAGGTTGGGGAAGTAGCCGATCCGCACGGTGTCCGTGGAGAGCTTCTTCGCGTCGGCGGCGACGTCCGACTTCTTGGAGTCGTCGTCCTTCGCCTCGGAGCCGTAGCCGCAGGCGGTGAGTGCCACGGCGAGCAGTGGCAGGGCGGCGGCAGCGGCGAGGCTGCGGTCGAGCGTGGTACGAGGGGCAGGCACGGGAGGTTTTCCTCTCGTTGGCCCGGTGATCGCGTCCCTGCGGAAACTACGGGGGCGCGGCCGGGAAGGCGGCAGGTCTTCGTCTGAACCGGCTGTGCGAGCGGTGCGGTTGGTTCAAGCAGGCGCGCAGGCAGTGCGCGTACGTCATCGCGCACATCGAGCGACCCCGCCCTGGCCGCTGCCGAGGGCGCCGCTGCCGACGCGGCCGCCCTCCTTCGCGAAAGTGGAGTAGATGTCGGTACTCATCAGAAGTTCCATTCGGCGTCGTCGGTGGCCGCGGCCGCGTCCACGGCGGCGAGCGAGGCACCGGCCATGCCGGCCGTCAGTGTGGTGCCGTCCGCCGGGTCGATCAGCAGGAAGGAACCGGTGGGCCGGGAGTCCGCGTACGCGTCGAGGGCGAGCGGCTGCGCGGTACGGACGACGACCCGGCCGATGTCATTGGCGACGAGCCGGCCGGGCGCCGGGTGCTGGGAGAGGTCGTCCAGCGTGAGGCGCGAGGGGATGTCCTTGACGATCGCTTTGACCGTGCGTGTGGTGTGCTTGAGCAGCACCCGCTGGCCGACGGTGAGCGGCTGGTCGGCGACATGGCAGACGGTCGCCTCGACGTCCTGCGTGATCGCCGGCGCGTCGTCGGCCGGTGCGATCAGGTCGCCGCGCGAGATGTCGATGTCGTCGGCCAGCCGGATCGTCACCGACTGGGGCGCCCAGGCGACGTCCACGCTCTCGCCGAGCGCGTCGATCGCGGTGACCGTCGACGTACGGCCCGAGGGCAGGATGGTGACGGCCTCGCCCACGCGGAACGCACCGGCCGCGATCTGGCCCGCGTAACCCCGGTAATCCGGGTGCTCGACGGTCTGCGGCCGGATGACGTACTGGACGGGGAAGCGGGCGTGGCAGGCGGTGAGGTCATGGTTGACCGGCACCGTCTCCAGGTGCTCCAGGACCGTCGGGCCGCCGTACCAGTCCATGTGCGCGGACGGTTCCACGACATTGTCACCGGCCAGCGCGGAGATCGGGATCGTGGTGCACCGGTTTTCCTGAGGGTTCCCCCCAGGCCCCCAGCCCGGGACGCCGAGGGATGCGGCGTACGTGGTGAACTCCTCGGCGATGGCGGCGAACACGGGCTCCGCGTAGTCGACCAGGTCCATCTTGTTGACGGCCAGCACCACGTGCGGCACCCGCAGCAGCGCGGCGACGGCGGCGTGCCGGCGGGTCTGTTCGACGACACCGTTGCGGGCGTCGACCAGGACGACGGCCAGTTCGGCCGTCGAGGCGCCCGTCACCATGTTCCGGGTGTACTGCACATGCCCTGGGGTATCGGCCAGGATGAACCGGCGTCGTGGCGTCGCGAAGTAGCGGTAGGCGACATCGATGGTGATGCCCTGCTCGCGCTCGGCCCGCAGTCCGTCGGTCAGCAGCGCCAGGTCGGGCGCCTTTTGGCCCCGGCTGCGCGAGGCGTGCTCGACGGCCTCCAGCTGGTCGGTGAGGACCGACTTGGAGTCGTGCAGAAGACGTCCCACGAGGGTGGACTTGCCGTCGTCGACGGACCCCGCGGTGGCGAACCGCAGCAGGGTCGTGGTCGACAACTGCTCTGTGTGCTGGGTGAGTGCGGTCATCCTAGAAGTACCCCTCGCGCTTACGGTCTTCCATCGCGGCCTCGGACATCTTGTCGTCGGCACGCGTCGCGCCCCGCTCGGTGAGCCGTGAGGCGGCGATCTCGGTGATCACGGCGGCCGGCGTCGTCGCGTCCGAGTCGACGGCGCCGGTGCACGACATGTCGCCGACCGTGCGGTAGCGCACCTGCCGGGTCTCGACCCGCTCGCCCTCCTTGGGGCCGCCCCAGTCGCCTGCGGTGAGCCACATGCCGGAGCGGTTGAAGACCTTGCGCTCATGGGCGAAGTAGATTTCCGGAAGCTCGATGCGCTCACGGGCGATGTACTGCCAGACGTCCAGCTCGGTCCAGTTGGAGATCGGGAAGACCCGGACGTGCTCGCCGGGGGCGTGCCGGCCGTTGTAGAGCTGCCACAGCTCGGGGCGCTGGCGGCGCGGCTCCCACTGGGAGAACTCGTCGCGCAGCGAGAAGACCCGCTCCTTGGCGCGCGCCTTCTCCTCGTCACGCCGCCCGCCGCCGAACACGGCGTCGAATCGGTGCTGCTGGATCGCCTCGGTCAGCGGCACGGTCTGCAACGGATTGCGGGTGCCGTCCGGGCGCTCGCGGAGCTTCCCGGCGTCGACGTACTCCTGTACGGAGGCGACATGGAGCCGCAGCCCGTGCCGGGCCACCGTGCGGTCGCGGTAATCCAGCACCTCGGGGAAGTTGTGCCCGGTGTCGACGTGCAGCAGCGTGAACGGCACCGGCGCGGGCGCGAACGCCTTGAGCGCCAGATGCAGCATCACGATGGAGTCCTTGCCGCCGGAGAAGAGCATCACCGGCCGCTCGAACTCGCCCGCCACCTCGCGGAAGATGTGTACGGCCTCGGACTCCAGGGAGTCCAGGTGGCTGAGTGCGTACGGATTGTCGGTGCCCTCCGACACAGTCGCGACGGTCGTCACGCCGCACCCCTCTCGCTCAGCAGCGCATACAGCTCCGCCGCGGACTCCTGCACGGTCTGCCGGTGCGACTCGATCCGCAGATCGGGCGACTCGGGTGCCTCGTAAGGGTCGTCGACCCCGGTGAGCCCGCTGATCTCGCCGGCTGCCTGCTTGGCGTAGAGGCCCTTCACATCGCGTACGGAGCACACCTCGACCGGAGTCGCGACATGCACTTCCAGATACGCGGTCCCTTCGGTCTGGTGCCGCTTGCGTACCGCTTCCCGGCTGTCCGTGTACGGGGCGATGACCGGGACCAGCACCTTCACGCCGTTGGCCGCCAGCAGCTCGGCGACGAAGCCGATCCGCTGGACGTTGGTGTGGCGGTCCTCGCGGGAGAAGCCGAGGCCCGCGGAGAGGAACTCCCGGATCTCGTCGCCGTCGAGCACTTCTACGCGGTGGCCCTCGCCGCGCAGCCGCCCGGCGAGCTCGTACGCGATGGTGGTCTTGCCCGCGCTCGGCAGACCGGTCAGCCAGATGGTGGCTCCCGTCTCCGTCACGCTCATCGAAGTCTCCTGATCAGTCGTCATCAGTCGTGCAGTCCGCACTCGGTCTTGCCCCGGCCGGCCCAGCGTCCGGCGCGTGCGTCCTCGCCCCCCAGCACCCGGCGGGTGCAGGGCGCGCAGCCCACGGAGGCGTAACCGTCCATCAGCAGCGGGTTGGTGAGAACGCCGTGCTCGGACACGTACGCGTCGACGTCGTCCTGCGTCCAGCGGGCGATCGGCGAGACCTTGACCTTCTGCCGTTGCTCGTCCCAGCCGACGGCCGGGGTGTTAGCCCGGGTGGGGGACTCGTCGCGGCGCAGCCCGGTGGCCCAGGCCGCATACGGAGTCAGGCCCTCCTCAAGGGGCCTGACCTTGCGGAGCTTGCAGCACAGGTCGGGGTCGCGGTCGTGCAGCTTCGGACCGTACTCGGCGTCCTGCTCGGCGACGGACTGGCGCGGGGTCAGCGTGATGACGTTGACGTCCATCACGGCCTCGACCGCGTCACGGGTGCCGATCGTCTCGGGGAAGTGGTAGCCGGTGTCGAGGAAGACCACGTCCACACCCGGCAGGGCGCGCGAGGCGAGGTGCGCCACGACGGCGTCCTCCATGGAAGAGGTGACGCAGAACCGCTTGCCGAAGGTGTCGGCCGCCCACTGGAGGATCTCCAGCGCGGAGACGTTCGCCAGCTCCCGGCCGGCCCGCCCGGCCAGCTCCTTCAGCTCCTCGACGGTGCGTTCCTCCATCTGAATATCCGTCATATTCTGTCCTGTTCAACGTCGTCACGCTGCAACCCCCGGGTCAGCAGACCCAGGAACTTCAGCTGGAACGCGCGGTTGCAGGAGGCACATTCCCAGGCGCCGTGGCCGGTCTCGTGCGGGCGCAGGTCCTCGTCACCGCAGTAAGGGCAGTAGAACGGGGCGGCGCGTTCGCTCATGACAGCGACTCCGCACTGGCGCGCGCTGCCCAGGTCGCGAACCGCTCGCCGTCCTCGCGCTCCTCCTGGAAGCGGCCCAGGACCCGCTCGACATAGTCGGGCAGTTCGGCCGAAGTGACCTTCAGGCCACGGACCTTCCGGCCGAACCCGGCCTCCAGGCCCAGGGCGCCGCCCAGGTGCACCTGGTAGCCCTCGACCTGGTTGCCGTCGGCGTCCAGGACGAGCTGGCCCTTGAGGCCGATGTCCGCGGTCTGGATGCGGGCGCAGGCGTTGGGGCAGCCGTTGATATTGATGGTGAGCGGCTCGTCGAACTCCGGCAGGCGACGCTCCAGTTCGTCGATCAGCGAGGCGCCGCGCGCCTTCGTCTCGACGATCGCCAGCTTGCAGAACTCGATGCCGGTGCAGGCCATCGTGCCCCGTCGGAACGGAGAGGGCTTCACCTGGAAGTCGAGCGCTTCGAGGCCGGCGACCAGGGAGTCCACCTGGTCCTGCTCCACATCGAGGATGAGCATCTTCTGCTCGACGGTGGTGCGCAGCCGGTCCGAGCCGTGGGCGGCCGCCAGGTCGGCGATCTTGGCCAGGGTGGAGCCGTCCACACGGCCTACCCGGGGTGCGAAACCGAGGTAGAACCGGCCGTCCTTCTGCTGGTGGACGCCGATGTGGTCGCGCCAGCGGCTGCTGGGCTCCGCGGGCGCGGGCCCGTCGATGAGCGGACGCTTCAGGTACTCGTCCTCCAGTACCCGGCGGAACTTCGCCGGGCCCCAGTCGGCCATCAGGAACTTCAGGCGGGCGCGGGTGCGCAGCCGGCGGTATCCGTAGTCACGGAAGATGCCGACGACCCCGGCCCAGACATCCGGCACCTCGTCGAGAGGCACCCAGGAGCCCAGCCGCTCGGCGAGACGCGGGTTGGTGGAGAGCCCGCCGCCGACCCAGACGTCGAAGCCCGGGCCGTGCTCGGGGTGGACGACGCCGACGAACGCGATGTCGTTGATCTCGTGCACCACGTCCTGCACCGGCGAGCCGGAGATCGCGGTCTTGAACTTGCGCGGCAGGTTCGAGAATTCCTTGCTGCCGATGTAGCGCTCGTGGATCTCGTCGACCGCCGGCGTCCCGTCGATGATCTCGTCGGCGGCGATCCCGGCCACCGGGGAGCCGATGATCACGCGGGGGCAGTCACCGCAGGCCTCGGTGGTGGAGAGCCCGACGGCCTCCAGCTTCTCCCAGATCGCCGGTACGTCCTCGATCCGGATCCAGTGGTACTGGACGTTCTGCCGGTCGGTGAGGTCCGCGGTGCCGCGCGCGTACTCCTGCGAGACCTCGCCGATGACCCGCAGCTGCTCAGTGGTCAGCCGGCCGCCGTCGATCCGGACCCGCAGCATGAAGTACGTGTCGTCCAGCTCCTCCGGCTCCAGGATCGCGGTCTTGCCGCCGTCGATCCCGGGCTTGCGCTGGGTGTAGAGGCCCCACCAGCGCATGCGTCCACGGAGGTCGTTGGGGTCGATCGAGTCGAAACCGCGCTTGGAGTAGATCGTCTCAATGCGTGTCCGCACATTGAGACCGTCGTCGTCCTTCTTGAACTGCTCATTGCCATTGAGGGGAGTGTGGTGCCCCACGGCCCACTGGCCTTCGCCGCGGTGGCGTCCGGCCTTGCGGCGGGGCGTGGTGGTGCTCGCAGGTTGTTCCGGGGCAGCGGCCATGACAGTACGTCCTTCGGGACTACAGGAGGGCGGCTCTGAACTGCACACTCGCGCTGAGGCGCGGCGGTGCGCAGGGTTTTGCAGAGAAAAGGGGGATCGCGGCGGTGCTGGGACTCTCAGCCCGTCGGACAGACGGCGCTGGACACGCGGCCGAGGTCGACGTGGCGTCGACTCACCAGGGCGATTCCAGTCCCAGACATGACGGAAGCGTGGCACGCGAAGCTCGGACCAGTCCACCACTGTCCATGATGTGAACGAAAGTGTCCTGCCCAATCACCTCACCTGTCGCCGGAAGCCGCGTCCGCGCCCTACCGCGCCGCCCCCGGCCACGGCCCCGGCGTCGCCACCTCCGGCTCCAGCTCCACCGTGGTGTCGAAGAGCCGGAAGCCGCGCCGCAGATAGTTGTCCATGGCGTGCGGTCCGTCCTTGGAGCAGGTGTGCAGCCACACCCGCTTCGTCGGCGTCCGCTCCGGCCAGCGTTCCGCCAGGTCCCAGGCGCGGGCGACCCCGTACGAGAGCAGATGGCCGCCGATCCGGCGCCCCCGGAAGGCCGGTATCAGCCCGAAGTACATGATCTCGACCACGCCGTCGTCCTGCGGGTCCAACTCGATGTATCCGGCCGGAGTGCCGTTTTCGTACGCCACCCAGGTTTCCGCCCCGGGCCGGTCCAAGGCTTCCTGCCACTGCGCGTACGTCATCGTGAGCCGGTCCGTCCACTGGATGTCGCCGCCGACCGCCGTGTACAGGAACCGGCTGAACTCGGGCAGCGGCACCCCGGACCGCATGATCCGCACATCGCCCTCCGGAACCGCGGCGGGGCGCAGATCGTCGGAGGAGGTCTGTTCCAGGGACCAGATGGTCACCTCGGCGGTGGTGGCGGCGGTGTGCGCGGGGTTGCTCATGGCTGTCAGGGAACCATGCCGCCCGGCCCGGGCCCAAGCCGGTCCCGCAGCCCGGACGGCGGGACCGTCGCCAAACGGCGAAAGAGGGGTCCTGGTACCGCAACCGTGCTAGGCAACCGTACGCGCCCTGACCACCACCGGAGCCGTCGAGCGCGGCAGCAGATCGGCCGGATGATCCGGGTGGATCACCTCCACCTCGACCCCCTCGCCGAAGCGGTACGGGCGGTGAGCCAGTACCTCCGCGAGATGGCGGCGTATCCGTGAGATCTCCGCCCGCACCGTCACCGTCCGGGTGGCGTCGCCGAAGATGTCCTCCGCCAGCTCGGATGCCGTACGCCCCTCACGGTGCAGCGCCAGGGCGTACAGCAGCTCCGCGTGGCGCGGCGAGAGCCGTTGCGTCCAGGTGCCCACCGCACCCACCACATTGACCGTGAGACCGCGGGGCCGGCTCAGGTCCAGCACCACCCGTCGCGGCGGCCCGTCCGAAGACCCGTCCGTGACCTGCACCAGCCAGCCGCCGGGCAGCGGCTCGACCCGGCACATACCGAGCGACGGCAGCCACACGCGGCCCGGCTGCATCGACTTGGGCAGCGGCAGCCGGTCGACCGGCGGCATCCCGGTCACCGCGGCGAGCCAGCCGTGGGTGTCCACCGCCAGGGCCCGGCCGCCCACCCGGCACAGCAGCGGCGCCGCCACCGAACGCAGCCGGTCGATCGTCTGCAGATGCCGGTTCCTGATCTCGCTCTCGGCCAGCCTGGCGACCGAACGGACCAGGGCGAGCGATGTCGGATGGAACGTGGACGCCGGACCGCTGATGTCGACGATGCCCATCAGCCGACTGTCCCGCGGATCACGCACCGGAGCCGCCGCACAGGTCCAGTTGTGCAGACTGCGCACGAAGTGTTCCGACGAATGGACCTGGACCGGTGTCCGCGAGACGAGCGCCGTGCCGATCGCGTTCGTCCCCGTGCTCGCCTCCGCCCAGGCGGCGCCCTCCGCCAGACAAATGTCGTCCGCCCGGCGCAGCACCCCCGTATTGCCCTGGCGCCACAGCACCCGGCCTTCCACATCGGTGACCACCACGATCTGCTGGGCGGCGTCCGCGAGGGAGACCAGGCCCTCGCTCAGCAGCGGCATCACCTCGCCCAGCGTCGAATTCCGGCGCCGGTGCTCGATCTCGTCCATCTCCAGCAGCACACTCTCGGTGGACTGATCCGGATCGATACCGCTGCGCCGCACCCGGTCCCACGAAGCGCCGATCTCCGCCCGAGGGGCGACCGGCGAACGGCCGCCAGCGAGCCTCGCCTCCCTGGCCCGGTGGATCAGGCGTATGGCCCGGACGGACTGCGGCACAGCCGATCGCGTCACCTCGGCAGCGCGTGTCTCCACTCTCATTCCCCCCAGATGCACGGGCCGGTTCAGCGGCCCACGGACCCATCCTGCCTGGTGTGAGGGGCCCGATACCGCGCACTCCACACAATGGTTGCAACCCTTTGCAACTCTGGCGAGGGCGTGCGGGTCCGTACGAGAGTGACGGAAACGCCGTACGGCGGAGCCTGTGCCCCGCCATCGTGTGTGCACAGCATGGAGGGTGGTGCCGTGTCGGCGCAGCACCACCCTCCGTTGCTGTGCCTCCCGGCTAATGCTCGACGGGCCGCGCCCGTTCCACGACCGATGCCAGGTCGAGGCTGTGCGGCAACGTCCCGAACGCCGTGCCCCAGTCCCCGCCCAGCCGTGACGCACAGAACGCGTCGGCCACCTCCGGCGGCGCCCAGCGCACCAGCAGCGCCCCCTGCAGCACCAGAGCCATCCGCTCGACCAGTCGGCGGGCCCGCGCCTCGATCCCGTTCAGATCGGCGAGCTCCGTCAGCATGTCCTTGATCGCCCCGTCCAGCCGGTGATCGGCGCCACGCGCCCTGCCGACCTCCTGAAGGAACGCGTTCAGTGCCTGGGGCTCGCGTTGCAGCGCCCGCAGCACATCAAGCGCCTGTACGTTCCCCGAGCCCTCCCAGATCGAGTTGAGCGGCGCCTCGCGCAGCAGCCGGGGCATCCCGGACTCCTCGACGTAACCGTTGCCGCCGAGACATTCCAGCGCCTCACCCACCATCGGCGTGCACCGTTTCGTCACCCAGTACTTCGCCGTCGGCACCGCGATCCGCAGGAAGGCCCGCTCGCTCTCCGAATCGGCGTCGTATGCCGCGGCCAGCCGCAGCGCCAGCACCGTCGCGGCCTCCGACTCCAGCGCCAGATCGGCCAGCACATTGCGCATCAGCGGCTTCTCGATCAACACCCCGCCGAACGCGCTGCGGTACGTGCAGTGGTGGATCGCCTGCGCCACCGCCTGCCGCATCAGCGCCGCCGAACCGACCACACAGTCCAGCCGGGTCGCCGCCACCATCTCGATGATGGTGCGCACCCCGCGCCCCTCGTCGCCGACCCGGCGCGCCCACGTCCCGTCGAACTCGACCTCGCTCGACGCATTGGACCGGTTGCCCAGTTTGTCCTTCAGCCTTTGGATCGCGAACGTGTTGCGCGTGCCGTCGGGCAGCACCCGGGGCAGCAGAAAACACGTCAGGCCGCCGGGCGCCTGCGCCAGCACCAGGAATCCGTCGGACATCGGCGCCGAACAGAACCACTTGTGCCCGGTGAGCAGATACTCGCCCTCTGCCGCCAGCGGCTCGGCCCGCGTCGTATTGGACCGTACGTCCGTGCCGCCCTGCTTTTCCGTCATGCCCATCCCGAAGAGCACACCGGCCTTCTGCGCGGCGGGCCGCAGCCCCTGCTCGTACACCGTCGAGCTCAGCAGCGGCTCCCACTCGGCGGCCAGCGCCGGATCGGTCCGCAGCGCGGGCACCGCCGCGTGCGTCATCGACAGCGGGCAGCCGTGCCCCGCCTCGGCCTGCGTCCACACCAGGAAGCCGGCCGCCCGCCGCACATGACCGCCGGGCCTGCCCCAGGCGTCGGTCAGACCCGCGGCGACCGCATGACCCAGCAGCCGGTGCCAGGCCGGATGGAACTCCACCTCGTCGATGCGATTCCCGTACCGGTCGTGGGAACGCAGCACCGGCGGATTCTCGTTCGCCTGCACCCCCCACGCCTGCGCCTGCGCGGAGCCCGCGGACCTGCCCAGCTCGCCGAGTTCGCCTTGGGCTTCGGCCAGGAGATCGGGCGGCATGTGACGTTGCACCGCCTCGGTGAGTGCGCGGTCGGCGGCGAAGACGTCGTAGCCGACCAGCGGCGGTACCTGGTTGGACACTGTGTGGGTGGTGGGTGCCATGCCGATACGGTAAGGATGTGCAGGCAGCAAATGAAACACCCGAGCGGCCATCGGGTCGGCTCCACCGGGCTCGAGTCCTCTACCGCAATGTATCCAAGCGGCAGATGGTCTGGCAGTTGCTCAAGGACACCATCAACTCGTGCATGGAGTACCGCATCCTGGGACTCGCCGCCGAGGCGGCGTTCTTCACCCTGCTGTCCCTGCCCCCGCTGCTGCTCGGCCTGATCGGACTGCTCGGTTACGTCGACGAGTGGACCAGCACCACCACGGTCGCCTCCATCGAGCGCAACATCCTCAACGCCTCGCAGACGGTGCTCAGCGAGCGGGGCGTCAACGACTTCGCCGAACCGCTCCTGGCGGACGTCACCAGGGGCGCCCGGCCCGACATCATCTCGATCGGCTTCGCGATCGCGCTCTGGTCCGGCTCTCGCGCGGTCAACGTCTTCATCGAAACGATCACGGTGATGTACGGCCTCGACGGCCAGCGCGGCATCGTCAAGACGCGGCTGCTCTCCTTCCTGCTGTATGTCGTCGCGCTGCTGCTCGGTGCCGTCGTGCTGCCGCTGCTCGTGGTCGGCCCCGACCGGGTCGTGGAGTTCATCCCGTGGGGCACCGAGGTCTTCAGCATTCTGTACTGGCCGCTGGTGATCCTGCTGTCAATCGCGTTCCTGACGACGCTCTACCACGTGTCCGTACCGGTCCGTTCGCCGTGGATCGAGGATGTGCCAGGTGCGCTGGTCGCGCTCGCGATGTGGGTGCTCGGAAGTTTCCTGCTGCGGATCTACCTCACCAGTACGGTCGAGGGGCCCACGATCTATGGCTCGTTGGCGGCACCGATCGCCGTCCTGCTGTGGATCGGCATCTCTGCGTTCGCGGTGCTGGTCGGAGCGGCGGTGAACGCCGCCATCGACCGGGTGTGGCCCTCGTTGGCGACGGCTGCGGCGCGTGCGGCCAATGACCGGGCACGGGTGGCCCAGGCCGCGGAGTTCGTGGCGCGGACACAGGCGGAGAACCGGGACGACGACGATGACGACGACGGTGACAGTCCCCATATGCCGTCCGAGTTCCCGGAGCGCTGGTCGAGGTTCTTGCCGCCGGACGATGTGAAGTCCAGACTGCAGCCGAGCCGCGACAAGGAGTCGGACCAGTCGAACAACCCGTCCGACGATTGAGGGCGCCCGCTACCTGGCGGTTGCGGGTGGTGTGGCCGGTACGGGTGGTGCGACCGGTACGGGTGGGGCCGTGGGCGCCGGTACAGCCGGTGTCGTTGATGCAGTCTCTGCGGCTGATGTCGTGCCGGGGGACCAGGACAGCTTGACCAGCAGATGGCCCTCGACCGCGCTCCTCGCGATCACGGCTCCGGCCTCCGCAGTGATCTTCACCCCGAACTCGAGCTCCACACCGTCCGGTTTCAGGGCGCCGTCCCGGAACACCGCGAGGGCGGACTCGGCCGCCGAACGGATTCCCGTGAGTGCGCTGTCGAACGTACGCCCGGCTCTGGCCAGGGTGTTGTCGTCGCCCAGTGCGACCAGCTGTGCACCGGGCGTATGACGGTCGACCTCGACCGTCACCGTCGCGCCGCTGTCGGTGGTGAACTCCATCAGTGCCGTCATGACCGCCCCCGGGTAGCTGATTCCGTCCGCCGACGAGATTAGCGTGTGGCGTTTGAGCGACAGGTACGAAGAGCGGGCGTCGCGTTCGAGGGTGCGATCACGTGGACACTGAGCGTGCCGGAAGGGTCGGTCCATCCGGTGCTGCCCGACGGCTGCGTGGACCTGCTCCGGATCGGTGGACGGCTGCTCGTCGCGGGCCCCCCACACCCATGCAAAAACGCCGGCCGTCGAGACCGGCGGGCAGTACACCGGCATCCGCTTCGCGCCCGGCACGGCCCCGGCGCTTTTCGGCGTACCGGCGCATGAACTGCGCGACCGCCGGGTCGACCTCGCGGACCTGTGGCCGGGCACGCTGGTCCGCGTACTCACCGCCGCCGGGGATCGCCGAGAGCTTGGAGAAGGCAATCCACGCACGGCGGGACCTGTCGGGACCGCAGCCCCCGACAGGTCCCGCTGCCCTCCGTCACGACGACGCGGCGCCGCCCGTGCAGTCGGCGGGTGATGTCCCCGATTCCGTCAGCGCGAGACCCAGCTGGGCGCGTTCGGTGACCCAGCGGCTCGGGCGATGGCGCGGGTCGCCCGTCGTGCGGTGCAGCGCCCGGTGCAGCTCCAGCATCCGTTCGGCGCCGACCCGGTCGCCCCAGGCCAGCGGGCCGACGGGGTAGCCGAGCCCGGCCGTGACGGCCAGGTCGATATCGGCGGGGGTGGCGATGGAACGCTCCGCGATCGATGCCGCGACTGACACGATCGAGGCGAGCAGCCGCTGAGCGACCGAACCCGCAGTGTCCCGTACCACCGAGACCGCATAAGGCCCGTCACCGTCCGCCGCCCGGGTCAGCACCGCGCGGGCGTCGCGCGCAGCGGCCGGGTCCGCCGCCGGGGTCACGGCCAGCACCCGCCTCCGGCCGACCGGAGGCAGCGGGTCCACGCCGAAGGTGCGCGGCGCGGGCAGCTGGTGCTCGGCGACCGCGGAGGCGACCGTGGTGCCCCAGACCGGAACCAGTACGAGGGCGTCGGCTGACGGCTCCGTACCGGTCTCGACGACGGCGCCCGCCGCGGTCAGCGCCGCACGCAGCACGGTCGCGTCCCGCTCCTGGGACGCGACGCCGTGGACGAACACCGGGCGGTCCGCGTCTCCCGTGACCGGCGGTTCCGGGGCCGGGGCGGGCGCCTCGGGGCCGTGGTCGAACCAGCCGCGCCCGGTCTTGCGGCCGTGCAGCCCCGCGGCCACCCGGTTCGGGGTGAGATAGGAAGGGCGGAGCCGGTCCGCGTACCGGAATCCCTGCCAGATCGAGTCGATCACCGTGGCCGTCACATCCAGACCGGTGAGGTCCATCAGCTCGAACGGTCCCATGCGCAGGCCGAGCACATCACGGGCGATCCGGTCGATGTCCGCCGGATCGCCGACCGTCTCCTCCAGCAGCGCGAGCGCCTCGGTCACCAGGCCGCGGCCGGCGTGGTTGACGAGGAAACCGGGGGTGTCGGCGACCGTGACCGCACGGTGGCCACAGCTCTCGACAAGCGCGGTGAGGGCCGACGGGATCTCCGGACGGGTGGCCGTGCCGGGCACGATCTCGACAATCCTCATCAGCGGCACCGGGTTGAAGAAGTGCAGCCCGGCCAGGCGCGTCGGGTCCTTCAGCGACGCGGCGATCCGGGTGACCGACAGGGACGAGGTGTTGGTCGCGAAGACGGCCGTCGAGGGCAGCGCCTGCTCCAGCCGGCCGAAGACCTCCGCCTTGGTGTCGAGGTCCTCCCGCACGGCCTCGATGACCAGCTCGACGTCCGGGCCTTCCACCCACGGGTCGTCCAGCGGGATCAGACGCTCCATCGCGGCGGCGGAGTCCTCGGCGGACATCCGGCCCTTCTGCACGGCCCTTTCGAGCATGGACCGTACGAAGTCCACCGCGGCCGTCACCGCCTCCGTACGCACGTCGCACAGCTCGATGGTGTGTCCGGCGGTCGCCGCCCACTGGGCGATGCCGCGGCCCATGGCCCCGGCGCCGACGATCCTGATACGCATGGCGGTTGCGGTCCTCTCGGGATGTGAACATGTGATTCGTCTCAACTCAGCGAAGATAGACCCGGTCCGGGTCCACGTCCTCGCGCAGCAGCCGCAGTTCGGCCTCGGTCGGCAGCGGTAGGTCCCGACCGTGTCGGCGACCCGGAGGTTTCAGCCGGTGGCCCGCCCGTACCTGCTCGACGGTGACGCCCACTCGTACGGCGACCAGCCGCAGCTCCTGGCCGATGCCTTCACGGGCAAGGATGCCCAGATGGGTGAAGCCTTCGAGACAGACGGTGCTGCCGTCGTGGACGGCGATCGCTGCCTTCATCGAAATTGTCTTGCCCTGCCGGTCCGTCGTGGCCACGGTGCTCCTCCGGCTCTGCGTGCGCGCCCTGGGTATGCGCGTCGTCCCACCGTGTCAGCGGCTATTGATTGCTGCCCCATGCCAAATTAAGGTCGCATCAAGACTTCTGATTGATGAATCAGGTCGGTGATGATCGACCGGTGACCGGAGGAGCGGGCATGGCGGGCCGACAACCCCTCCGCCGCTCTGCGGTCGGTGCACGCCGTGGCGAAGGAAGCCCTGCCCACGCCGGGAAAAAGCCCTGCCCACGTCGGGGGCCCGGCCGGGCTCCTGGCCAGGGGCCGAACCACCGCAAGCCGCCATTGAGACGCGCTGCGTCTTGAACCAGGGCGATCGGGATATTGGACCGGCTCAGTCACAGGGTGCAAGGGTCGGCGACACGCGCCCCTCGCCTTCGAAAGGGCGACACACGCCCCTCGCCACCGAAAGGTCACGCCGTGCCCGACCAGCAGCTCGATGTCGTCATCTGTGAACCGCTGCGCACCCCCATCGGACGCTTCGGCGGAGTGTTCGCACAGCAGACGCCGACGGCACTCGCCGCACGCGTCATCGCCGAGGTCGTCGCCCGCACCGGAATCGACCCCGCCGCGGTCGACGAGGTGATCCTCGGACACGCCTACCCGTCCGCGGAGGCCCCCGCCATCGGCCGGGTCGCCGCCCTCGACGCCGGACTGCCCGAGACCGTCACCGGCACCCAGATCGACCGCCGCTGTGGCTCCGGCCTCCAGGCCGTCCTCGACGCGGCGATGCAGATCCGGGCCGGCTTCAGCGAGGTCGTCATCGCGGGCGGTGTCGACGTGATGAGCGTCGCCCCGTACTACACGCACGAAGGGCGATGGGGCATCAAGGGTCCCGGCCTCCAGCTCCACGACGCGCTGGCCAGGGGCAGGGTCACCGCGGGCGGCGTCAACCACCCCGTACCGGGCGGCATGATCGAGACCGCCGAGAACCTGCGCCGTGCGTACGGCATCAGCCGCGCCGACCAGGACGCCCTCGCCCTGCGCTCGCAGCAGCGCGCCGGCCGGGCCGCGGCGGAGGGACGGTACGACGCGGAGACCGTGCCCGTCACCGTACGGACCCGCAAGGGCGAGATGGTCGTCACGGCCGACGAGCACCCCCGCCCCGACACCACCGCCGAACAACTCGCCGCACTGCGACCGATCATGGCGAAGTCCGACGCCGAGGCGACCGTCACCGCCGGCAACGCCAGCGGTCAGAACGACGCAGCCGCCGCCTGCCTCGTGACCGGAGCGGCCACCGCCGAACGGCTCGGCCTCACCCCGCTGGTCCGGCTGGTCTCCTTCGCCCGCGCCGGGGTGCCCGCCGCCACCATGGGCATCGGCCCCGTCCCGGCGACCCGAGCGGCCCTGGACCGCGCCGGACTCACCCTTGCCGACCTCGACCTGATCGAGCTCAACGAGGCGTTCGCCGCCCAAGTGATCGCCTGCACCCGCGAGTTGGGTCTGAGTGAAACCGACCATGAGCAGCGCATCAACGTCAACGGCTCCGGTGTCTCCCTCGGCCACCCGGTCGGTGCCACCGGTGCCCGCATCCTTGCCACACTGACCCGCGAGCTGCACCGCCGCGAGGTCCGGTACGGCCTGGAGACCATGTGCATCGGCGGCGGACAGGGCCTCGCCGCGATCTTCGAGCGCATCGCGGCCTGAGAGACGCCACGGGGCAGTGAGACGCCGAGCGTCTCGCGTTCTCCCCGATGCTCGAACGCAACTCGCGCCACAACAAGCCTCAATTGCACGGCGTCACCGGGCTTGCCCGCCGTGCCAGCTCACGCGCCGACCGCTGCCCCGGCGCCCGGGCGAGCCAGATACAAGTGGCGACGGGTGTTGTCGGCATGTCCGCGCCCAGATATCCGCTTGCGACCAGCTTCCGGTGCAACGCCGGTGGGATGACGATGCCGAACTCCCGGTCCTGCAACTCGCCGTTGCTGAGGACTGCGGAGAAGAGCAGAGAGGTGGGGGGGGGGGGGGGGGGGGGGGGGGGGGGGGGGGGGCGCGGGGGGGGGGGGGGGGGTGGGTGGGGGGGGGGTGGGATGTGGAGTGGGTGGGGGA
>NZ_JBVHDS010000004.1:156467-157290 GCF_055563255.1 Streptomyces sp. NPDC002958
CCCCGCCGCCCCGCCGCCCGCCCCCCGCGGGGGGGCCGCCCCCCCCCCCCGCCCCCCCCCCCCCGGCCCCCCCCCCGCCCCCCCCCCCCCCCCCCCCCCCCCCCCCCCCCCCCCACCTCTCTGCTTCCTGCCTGTTACTTATCGACTGCGTCGCTCAGTTCTTCGAGGCGCGAGCGCGGCGGAACAGCATGGTTCCACCGAGCACCATCGCGGCGCTCACTCCGCCGGCCAGGCCCAGGTTGGCGTCGGAACCGGTGTGTGCCATCTGCGGCGTCTTGGTGTGGTGGGCCGGGGGCTTGTGCTCCCAGTGGTGGGTGGGGGGCTTGTGCTCCTGGTGGGTCGGGGGCTTGTGCTCCCCGTTGTGCGTGGGCGGCTTGTGGTGGTGGGCCGGGGGCTTGTGGTGCGTGGGAGGGCAGTCCGGGTGGTGGTGGTGCGGAGGCTTGTGCGTCGTCGGCGGCTCGTGCGGCGGGTGGACCGGGGGCTCGTGCGGCGGGTGGACGGGGGGCGGAGTGCCGTTCCCCGTGGACCCGTTCTCGCACTCGTTGCCGATTGCCGGGTTCAGCAGACCGACCACATCGACGGTGTTGCCACACACATTCACCGGAATGTCCACGGGAGCCTGGATGAGATTGCCGGACAGCACACCGGGAGAGGAGGTCGCGGCGCCCTCGGCGCTCGCCCCCTGACCGCCGTTGCCGCTGCCCTGGCCCTCCTCGTTCCCGCACTTGTTGCCGATTGCCGGGTTCAGCAGACCGACCACATCGACGGTGTTGCCACACACATTCACCGGAATGTCCACGGGAGCCTGGATGAGATTGCCGGA